>NZ_JAVRIA010000010.1:0-56906 GCF_031846265.1 Microcosmobacter mediterraneus
ATCAGCCTGAGTGTAACTTATCTGATTCTGCAGAGGTAATGGTTTCATTTATAGAAAATCCTAATGTTTCTGGATTAGAAATTAATATTCTCAATTTATGTTCTGGACAAGATTTAGATATTTCTCTCTCAAATATGATCTTACTTTTAGATGATAATTATTCAATTTCTTACACTATTACAGGACCTGATTCATTTTCAGGAATGATAAATCTAATTGTGACAAACGGTAACGCCAACTTTACAATATCTAATAATAGTTTAGAAAATCCAGGAATTTATGAATTTAATATTACTGCGTTTCTAAATGCCAATTCTAATTGTACAGCAGATTTAAGTACTATTTTACCATCTAGTTTTGAGGTATTTGAAACTATTACTCCTGAAATCTTAGTTGATGGAAACTTCTTTTGCCCAAGCGATAACGCTACAATTCAAGACCTATCCAACAATATTACCTCTAGTGGAACAATTGAATGGTATTCAGCTCCAATAGGTGGTACATTGCTTAATGTTGATGATATATTAATTGATGGTGAAAGCTATTTTGCATCTATTATTACAGATAATGGTTGTGTTAGTATTGAGCGCCTAGAAGTTATTGCCAATATAGGTCCATGTGAAGAAGACTTAATAATTCCTGATGGATTTTCCCCTAATGGAGATACCATTAACGACACATTCTTAATTCGAAATTTAGAAGAATTATATCCAAACTTTAAATTAACTATTTATAATAGAAACGGAAACAAACTCTACGAAGGAGATATAAACTCGCCTCTTTGGAATGGAACCACAACTACAAGCCGAATAGGAAGTGGAATTGTACCAGTAGGTGTTTATTTCTATATACTAGAATTTAACGATGGTATTAAAGAAGCTGTACAAGGTAGAGTTTATTTGAGCAGATAATGATAAATACAAAACACATATTACTATTTATACTTTTCAATATAATAATTGTCATGAAAATTGACGCTCAACAAGATGCGCAATATACGCAGTATATGTATAATATGAATGTTATTAATCCTGCCTATGCTACTGATGATAAAGATAATATAAACTTTGGATTACTTTATAGATCGCAATGGGTTGGAGCTGTTGGAGCTCCAAATACAGTTTCCTTTTTTGCTCATAGTACTATAGCTGAAAAATTAGAAGGAGGTCTCTCTATAGTTCATGATCAAATTGGAGATGTTGTAAAAGACACCAATTTATTTTTTGATCTCAATTATGTTTTTCCAGTTAGTGAAAAAGCCAAATTATCTTTAGGTATTAAAGCTGGTCTGTCATTTTTCTCAACTAATTTTAATGGCTTTGTATATTCAGACCCTCTACCAGACCCAGCTTTTGCAGAAAATTTAAATAGAATATTCCCTAATATTGGTACAGGTGCATTCTATTTTACAGATCGTTTTTATTTAGGGTTTTCTATTCCGAACTTATTACAATCTAAACACCTTGATGACAATAGTGGCATTGTAACTGAAGGTTCAGAAGCTCTCCATATGTTTACTACAGGTGGTTATGTATTTAATATAAACGAAAATATAAAGCTTAAACCTGCATTCATGGCCAAATCAGTTGTTGGAGCTCCGTTAACATTAGATTTAACCTCAAATGTATTATTAAATGATAAATTAGAATTCGGTTTAGCATACAGAATAAATGATGGAATTAGTGGATTATTTAACCTTAGAATATCGGATTCTGTTCGACTTGGTTATGCTTACGATTATACAGTTTCAAATTTAGGACGATTTAATTCAGGTACACATGAGGTCATGTTTTTATTTGATCTTTCAAAATCAGGAAAAGGATATGATAAATCACCAAGATTCTTTTAAAATTACATACCATGTATTATAGACTTATTTTAATTTTGATATGTTTTAGTCAGTTGGCAAGTAGTCAAGATTCTAAGCTTATAAAAGCAAATAAGCTATTCAATGAACGAGCTTATATAAAGGCTGCATTATTATTTGAAGAAGTTGCAAATGATAAGGAATCTCTAATTAAATTAGGTGACTGTTATTACTTTAATAGTTTAATGGAGAAAGCCTCTTTCGCTTATATTAAAGCCTCTAAAGTCAACAACTCAGGATTTTTAGAAAAAGTTAATTTTAGGTTTGCACATGCCTTATATGGTGCAAATAAAGTGCAAATGGCAGACTCTGTAATTAGTAAAGTTAATTCAAAACCATTTAGTACAGATCATTTTATTGAAATTCTAAAAAGTGGTGTTCCTTTTACTTATAGTGTAAAAAAAATTGAAGAAGGTAATGAACCTGGAGATTTTGGTATGAACTATTTTGGAGACCAAATAATCTTTTCTTCTTCCAGAAAGAACAATACTAAAAACTATAAATGGAATAACAAACCATACCTAGATCTGTACAAAGGAAAATTAACTGATAATCGAACAATTGTTAATCTTGTGCCACTCAATAATATAATTAATTCTAATACTCACGAAAGTAATGCCTTACTAACCGAAGATGGAAAAACAATTTATTTTTCTAGAACAAACTCTAAACGGTTTGAAGTAGGTGAAGAGAAAATTGCAACTGTAAAACTTTACATGAGCACATTAGAAGAAAACACTTGGTCTAAACCACAAGAGCTTCCATTTTGCAGTAATTTATATTCAACGCAACATCCTTCTCTAGATGAGAAAAACAATAGACTTTACTTCTCTAGCGATATGCCTAATGGCTTTGGTTCTTTTGATATTTATTATGTAGATATTATTGATAACGAATTTGGTGAACCTGTGAATTTAGGATCTAAAATCAACACAAAACATAGAGAACAATTCCCTTATTATAGTAAAGAAAATATTCTATACTTTTCTTCTAATGGCCATCTAGGTTTTGGTGGACTAGATATTTTTATGTCTGAAAAAAACGAAAAAAATTGGGACACACCTCTTAATTTAGGTGAATCGCTAAATACAAATACAGATGATTTTTCATTTGTAGTTGATGTTACTAAAAATAAAGGATTCCTATCATCAAACAGAGATGGGACAGATAACTTATATGTATTTAACAGAGAGGAGAACTTGAAAGCATTTATTGTTGAAGGTACTGTTAGAGATAAAAATTCTCAAGATTTATTACCAGATACTATTATCACTTTATTTGACGAGAATAATACTGTAATTGATTCATTTAAAGTTGCCGAAAATGGAAGGTATATTTTTAGAGCTAAACCTAATTCAAATTATAAGATTGAAGGATTTAAACCTCTATACATTCCTGAAAATGTTGATTTCAATACTGATGATTCTGGTAAAATTGAATTAAATATAGAACTAGAATTAGAATCCTATGATGATGCTGAAGAAATTATTGTTGAAAAAGAAGATGGTTATGTATATATTGAATTGGAAAATATATACTTTGACTTAGATAAATGGGACATTAAAACACAAGCAGCAAGAACCTTAAATGTACTGGTGGATCTTATGAAAAAATATCCAAGAATGGAAGTACAATTAGGAGCACATACAGATAACAGGAGCTCCATTGAGTACAATTTAAAGTTATCTAAGAATAGAGCGCAATCTGCATTAGAATATCTAGTATCCAGTGGTATTGACGCTTCAAGATTAACCTCAATTGGATATGGCGAAAGTCAATTACTAGTAAATTGTGGTGAAAACTGTACTGAAAACGAACACGCCGTAAATAGGAGATGTGAGTTTATAATTATAAAATAAAAGTATTCATCAGAAATTTTTCCTACAATTTTGAACTTTTCATCGATTACCGTTCATCGATTTGAATGTTAAAATATTGTATTTTACCGATTATTTATTACATTTAGTCGTTAAAATAATAACTCCTAGAGAACAACTATTACTTTAAACTAAGAATCAACCCCAAATTGATCTACTTATGAAACAGCTTAACGCCAATGTCTTCAGCAATGAAGATATCACAGTAACTTATGAACCTTGCAAGTGTATTAACGCTGGCAAATGTGCCAAAGAACTCTCAGAAGTTTTTAGACAATCTGTAATACCATGGATTGATTTAGATGCTGAACCTTCAGAAAAAATTATAAATCAAGTAAGGAAATGTCCATCTGGCGCACTAAGTTTTTTTAAAAATATTTCTCAAGATGTAGCTTAGTAGATCTAAATAGAATCGCTTACAAAAAAACCTTTGATTAATTTCAAAGGTTTTTTTATTCTTATGCTTGACCTGCTAGTCCAAAATTCAATGGAATTGGAGGCTGCTGTTGCGAACAAGTCGAACAGCTCCAATTCTTTATGCTTGTCCTGCTGGTCCAAAATTCAATGGAATTGGAGGCTGCTCGTAATCTTTGATTTCACCATGGGCTTTTTCAAAACGCTTTACATTATCTCCTAATGCCTTAAGTAAACGCTTAGCATGCTGTGGCGTTAATATGATCCTAGACTTCACTTTACTCTTAGGAGCTCCAGGCATAATATTTACAAAATCTACAACAAATTCAGAAACTGAATGATTGATGATTGCAAGGTTAGAATAGGTTCCCTCTGCAATTTTCTCATCTAATTCTATATTTATTTGTCCTTTTTTAGTTTTTTTATCTTCTGCCATATTAAACTTGTTTATGCTTCCATGATAATGGAAGTTTGATTAATTTATTTATTAAAAAGCCTTCAAACTATATCAGAATGAAGGCTTATATTATATACTCTCGCTTTCGCGAGAATAACTACAAACTAGTTGTAATTCATTTCTTCTTTAGCCTTCATCATCTCATCAAATTCTTCTTTAGAACCTACTATAATATGCTCGTAGTCTCTAACTCCTGTACCAGCAGGAATTCTATGACCAACAATAACATTTTCTTTAAGTCCTTCTAAAGTATCAACTTTACCATTCACTGCTGCTTCGTTAAGTACTTTTGTAGTCTCTTGGAACGATGCTGCAGAAATAAATGATTTTGTTTGAAGTGATGCTCTCGTAATACCCTGAAGAATTGGTGTAGCCGTAGCAGGATTTGCATCTCTTGCAGTAACTAACGCCTTATCTTCTCTTCTTAGTAATGAGTTTTCATCTCTTAACTCTCTAGATGTAATGATTTGTCCAGCTTTTAAATTCTCTGAATCTCCCGCTTCTTCAACGACTTTCATTCCGAAAATAGCATCATTCTCTTCAATAAAGTCAGATTTATGAACTAATTGATTTTCTAAGAAGATTGTATCTCCAGAATCGATTATTCTAACCTTACGCATCATCTGTCTTACAACAACTTCGAAATGTTTATCATTAATCTTCACACCTTGTAAACGATATACTTCTTGTACTTCGTTAACTAAGTATTGTTGTACAGCTGAAGGGCCTTTAATATTTAAAATATCATTAGGTGTAATAGAACCATCAGATAATGGCATACCAGCTTTTACATAATCATTTTCTTGAACAAGAATCTGATTAGATAACTTCACCAAGTATTTCTTAATATCACCTAGCTTAGACTCAATGATAATTTCTCTATTTCCACGCTTAATTTTACCAAATGATACAACACCATCAATCTCACTTACTACAGCAGGATTAGAAGGGTTACGCGCTTCAAATAATTCAGTTACACGAGGAAGACCACCTGTAATATCACCTGCTTTTGCAGATTTACGAGGTATCTTAACTAGGATCTTACCAATCTTAATAGTTTCTCCATCATCTATCATTAAGTGAGCTCCAACAGGAAGGTTGTAAGAACGAATTATTTCGCCTTTCTTATCTTCTACATGTAATGTCGGAATTAACTTCTTATTTCTAGATTCTGATATTACTTTCTCTTGGAAACCAGTTTGTTCATCAATCTCAACTTGGTAGGTAATACCTTGCTCTATATTTTCATAACGAACCTTACCTGCAAACTCAGAAATAATGACACCGTTATATGGATCCCATTGACAAACAATATCTCCTTTTTTGAGTTTAGCTTTATTCTTTACAAAAATTGTAGAACCATAAGGAATATTATTAGTACTTAAAACAATACCTGTTTTAGCGTCTACTAATTTTAATTCCGATGTACGAGAAATAACAATGTCAACTTCTTCACCAGAACTATCAGTTCCTTTTACAGTTTTTAGATCTTCAATTTCAGCAACACCATCAAACTTAACAGCTAATTTATTCTCTTCAGAAATGTTACCTGCAATACCACCAACGTGGAATGTTCTTAGTGTAAGCTGAGTACCTGGTTCTCCAATAGATTGTGCAGCTACTACTCCAACAGCTTCACCTCGCTGAACCATTTTACCTGTTGCTAGGTTACGACCATAACACTTAACACATATACCTTTTTTAGCTTCACATGTGAGTGGTGAACGCACCTCTATTGTATCAACAGGAGAATCCTGTATTTTCTTAGCTATGATATCATCAATATGACCTCCAGACTCAACAAGTAATTCTTCAGTTAATGGATTATAGACATCATTTAATGATGTACGACCAACAATTCTATCTTCTAATTTTTCTACAACCTCATCATTTTTCTTCAATGAAGACACTTCAATTCCTCTTAATGTACCACAATCCTCTTCATATACAATTACATCCTGAGAAACATCTACTAGACGACGAGTTAAGTAACCAGCATCAGCAGTTTTTAGTGCTGTATCAGCAAGACCTTTACGTGCACCGTGAGTAGAAATAAAATATTCTAAAATTGAAAGTCCTTCTTTAAAGTTAGAAAGAATTGGATTTTCAATAATTTCTCCACCACCTGCATTAGATTTCTTTGGTTTAGCCATTAATCCACGCATTCCAGTTAACTGACGAATCTGTTCTTTAGATCCACGAGCTCCAGAATCAAGCATCATAAACACGGAGTTAAATCCTTGCTGATCTTCTCTAATACGCTTCATTGAAAGCTCAGTTAACTCAGCATTGGTAGACGTCCATATATCAATAACTTGGTTGTAACGTTCGTTATTGGTAATAAGTCCCATATTATAGTTACCCATAATACCATCTACCTTAGTGTTGGCTTTATCAATCATTCCTTGCTTCTCAGCTGGAATAATAATATCACCTAAACTAAATGATAAACCACCTTGAAAGGCAAATTTATAGCCTTGTGTTTTAATTTCGTCTAAAAACTCAGCTGTTTCAGGAACACTTGTCTTTTTAAGAATACCATGAATAATCTCTCTTAAAGATTTCTTAGTTAATACTTCATTAATATAACCTGCAGCAGCTGGTACTTTTTCGTTGAAAAGTACACGACCAACAGTAGTTTCTATAATTTGAGTAGTTAATTCTCCTTCTTCGTTAAAATCTTGAGTTCTTACTTTAATTCCCGCATTTAAATCAACCTTCTTCTCATTGTAAGCAATAGTTACTTCTTCTGGAGAATAGAATGTTAAACCTTCACCTACAATCTTTAAATCTTTTGTAGATTTTCTATGCTTAGTCATATAGTAAAGACCAAGAACCATATCCTGAGAAGGTACAGTTACAGGAGAACCGTTTGCTGGATTTAGAATATTATGTGATGCTAACATCAATAATTGCGCTTCTAAAATAGCTTCTGGTCCTAAAGGTAAGTGCACAGCCATCTGGTCACCATCGAAATCGGCATTAAAAGCCGTACAAACTAATGGGTGCAATTGAATTGCTTTACCTTCAATTAACTTAGGCTGGAATGCTTGGATTCCAAGTCTGTGTAACGTAGGCGCACGGTTTAGTAATACTGGATGTCCTTTAAGAACATTCTCCAAGATATCCCAAACAACAGGCTCTTTTCTATCTATAATTTTCTTTGCAGATTTTACAGTTTTTACAATACCTCTTTCTATTAGTTTTCTAATAATAAAAGGCTTGTAAAGTTCTGCTGCCATATTCTTTGGCAATCCACATTCAAATAATTTTAATTCTGGTCCTACAACAATTACAGAACGTGCAGAGTAATCAACACGCTTACCAAGTAAGTTTTGACGGAAACGTCCTTGCTTACCTTTTAGTGAATCTGATAATGACTTTAATGGTCTATTAGAATCTGTTTTTACTGCAGATGATTTACGAGTATTATCAAATAACGAATCTACCGATTCTTGTAACATACGTTTTTCATTACGTAAAATAACTTCTGGTGCTTTTATCTCAACAAGTCTTTTGAGACGATTGTTACGAATGATTACACGACGATATAAGTCATTTAAATCAGATGTTGCAAAACGTCCACCATCTAAAGGTACCAATGGTCTTAATTCTGGTGGAATTACAGGAACAGCCTTCATGATCATCCATTCTGGTCTGTTTTCTCTATTTAAATTAGAATCTCTAAAAGCTTCTACAACTTGTAATCGTTTTAATGCTTCTGTTTTACGTTGTTTAGACGTTTCGTTATTTGCTTTATGTCTTAAATCGTATGATAATTGATCTAAATCAATTCTTGCTAATAAATCGATAAGGCACTCAGCTCCCATCTTAGCAATAAATTTATTAGGGTCAGTATCGTCTAAATATTGATTTTCTTGAGGAAGCGCTTCTAAAATATTTAAATACTCTTCTTCAGTTAAGAAATCCATTTTTTGAACAGGTTCACCTTCAGCATTAACAGCAGTTCCTGGCTGGATAACTACATATCGCTCATAATAAATAATCATATCTAATTTCTTAGATGGTAATCCAAGGAGGTAACCTATTTTGTTTGGTAATGAACGGAAGTACCAGATATGTGCTACAGGAACAACTAAATTAATATGTCCTACACGATCTCTACGTACTTTCTTTTCGGTTACTTCAACACCACAACGATCACAAACAATGCCTTTATAACGAATTCTTTTATATTTACCACAAGCACATTCAAAATCCTTTACAGGACCAAAAATACGCTCACAGAACAAACCATCACGTTCAGGTTTGTGCGTACGATAATTAATAGTTTCTGGTTTTAAAACCTCACCACGAGATGCTCCGAGAACAGACTCAGGAGAAGCTAAACCAATTGAGATTTTATTAAATCTCTGTACTGTATTCTTATCTTGTTTTCTTGCCATAATATATGGTTGAAATAAATTTTATAATTATTCTTCTAATCTGATGTCTAATCCAAGACCTTTTAGCTCATGCATTAATACATTGAATGATTCTGGTAATCCTGGTTCTGGCATTGGCTCGCCTTTTACGATAGCTTCGTAAGTTTTGGCTCTACCAATTACATCATCAGATTTCACAGTAAGGATCTCTCTAAGTGTACTAGAGGCTCCATATGCCTCTAATGCCCAAACTTCCATTTCACCAAAACGCTGACCACCAAATTGTGCTTTACCACCCAATGGTTGTTGCGTAATTAATGAATAAGGTCCTATTGAACGTGCGTGCATCTTATCGTCAATCATATGACCAAGTTTAATCATATAAATAACACCAACAGTTGCTGCTTGATCGAAACGATCTCCTGTTCCACCATCATATAAATGTGTATGACCAAATCTTGGTACACCAGCATCGTCTGTATATCCATTAATTTGTTCTAGTGTAGCACCATCAAAAATTGGTGTTGCATATGTTTTACCTAAATTTTGACCAGCCCAACCAAGAACAGTTTCGTAAATCTGTCCAATGTTCATACGAGATGGTACACCAAGTGGATTTAAAACAATATCAACAGGAGTTCCATCTTCTAAGAATGGCATATCCTCTTGGCGAACGATACGTGCAACAATACCTTTGTTACCATGACGTCCTGCCATTTTATCTCCAACTTTAAGTTTACGTTTTTTAGCAATATAAACTTTAGCCAATTTGATGATACCTGAAGGTAACTCATCACCAACTGAAATTGTAAATTTCTCACGACGTAAGGATCCTTGAAGATCATTTTCTTTAATCTTGTAATTATGGATTAAATCCTTAACAAGATTATTTGTTTTATCGTCAGTTGTCCATTTCCCTGTTGTTAAGTGTGTATAGTCATCAACAGCATTTAACATTTTAAGCGTATACTTCTTCCCTTTGGGGATGATTTCTTCTCCAAGATCATTAAATATTCCTTGAGCAGTTTTACCATTTACTATTGCAAAAAGTTTTTCTACTAAAATATCCTTTAGATCATCAAAACGCTTATCGTAAATATTTTCTAATGCCTCGATATCTTCTTTATCTTGAGCTCTCTTTCGCTTATCTTTGATAGCTCTTGCAAATAGTTTCTTATCAATCACAACTCCATTAAGAGATGGAGATGCTTTTAACGATGCATCTTTTACATCACCTGCTTTATCACCAAAAATTGCACGAAGTAATTTTTCTTCTGGAGTTGGATCAGATTCTCCTTTTGGTGTAATCTTACCAATAAGAATATCACCTGGCTTTATCTCAGCTCCAATTCTAATCATACCATTTTCATCAAGGTCTTTAGTTGCCTCTTCAGAAACGTTAGGAATATCATTAGTCAATTCTTCATTTCCTAATTTGGTATCTCTAACTTCTAATGAATACTCATCAATATGTATTGATGTAAATACATCCTCTCTAACTACTTTTTCAGAGATCACAATAGCATCCTCAAAGTTGTAACCCTTCCATGGCATAAAGGCCACTTTCATGTTACGTCCAAGGGCTAATTCTCCATTCTGAGTTGCATAACCTTCACAAAGTACTTGACCTTTTGTTACCTTATCACCTTTTTTAACAATGGCTTTTAGGTTAATTGAAGTACCTTGGTTTGTTTTTCTAAACTTAACTAAAGGATATTCTTTAGTATCGCTATCAAAGCTCACCATAGCTTCTTCATCAGTACGTTTATACTTTATGATAATTTTATCAGCATCTACATACTCTACTTTACCATCACCTTCAGCATTAATCAATACTCTAGAGTCTGATGCTACTTGACGCTCCAATCCTGTACCTACAATAGGTGCCTCTGGACGTAATAACGGAACGGCCTGACGCATCATGTTAGATCCCATTAATGCACGGTTGGCATCATCATGTTCTAAGAATGGAATTAATGATGCTGAAATTGAAGCAATCTGGTTAGGCGCTACATCAGTATAATTAACATTCTTTGGTTCTATCACTGGGAAATCACCTTCTTGTCTAGCAATTACCTTATCATGCTGAATTGTTCCTTTTCCATCAACTTCAACAGTTGCTTGGGCAATCATCTGTTCTTCTTCTTCCTCAGCACTTAAATACGTTGGTGCATTTTTAATATCCACAACGCCATCTTCAACTTTTCTATATGGCGTTTCAATGAATCCCATAGAATTCACTTTAGCAAATACAGATAATGACGAAATAAGACCAATGTTTGGTCCTTCTGGTGTTTCAATAGGACACAATCTTCCGTAGTGTGTATAATGAACATCACGAACCTCGAATCCTGCTCTCTCTCTAGATAGACCTCCAGGTCCAAGAGCTGATAGACGACGTTTGTGTGTAATCTCTGCTAATGGATTGGTTTGATCCATGAATTGAGACAACTGATTTGTACCAAAGAAAGAATTAATAACAGACGATAAAGTCTTAGCATTAATTAAATCTATTGGAGTAAATACTTCATTATCACGAACATTCATACGTTCACGAATAGTACGTGCCATACGAGCTAAACCAACACCAAATTGAGAAGATAACTGCTCACCTACTGTACGTACACGACGGTTAGATAAGTGATCAATATCATCAATCTCTGCTTTAGAATTGATTAACTCTATTAAATATTTAATAATTGTTATGATATCTAATTTGGTAAGAACCTTCTTATCCATATCTATATCTAACTGCAGTTTCTTGTTCATTCTATAACGTCCAACTTCACCTAAGTTGTAACGTTGATCTGAAAAGAACAATTTATCAATAATACCACGAGCAGTTTCTTCATCTGGCGGCTCGGCATTACGTAATTGTCTGTAAATATGTTCTACAGCTTCTTTTTCAGAATTTGTTGGATCTTTTTGAAGTGTATTATGGATAATTGCATAATCAGCAGACTGACTTTCTTCTTTATGAAGTAAAATCGTTTTAACATCAGCTTCTAAAATCTCTTCAATATTTTCTTTGTCGATAACTGTATCACGATCTAATACGATTTCGTTACGCTCTATAGAAACTACTTCTCCAGTATCTTCATCTACGAAATCTTCGTGCCAAGTATTTAAAACACGAGCCGCTAGTTTTCGACCAATAACTTTTTTAAGACCACTTTTGGAAACTTTAATCTCTTCTGCAAGATCAAATATTTCAAGTATATCTTTATCACGTTCAAAACCGATTGCTCGGAATAACGTTGTAACTGGTAATTTTTTCTTTCTATCAATGTAGGCATACATTACACTATTGATATCTGTAGCGAATTCTATCCAAGATCCTTTAAAAGGAATAACTCTTGCTGAATAAAGCTTTGTACCATTGGCGTGGAATGACTGACTAAAGAATACTCCGGGAGATCTATGCAATTGAGATACAACAACACGTTCTGCTCCATTTATACAAAACGTACCACTTGGCGTCATATAAGGGATTGTACCTAAATATACATCTTGCACGATGGTTTCAAAATCTTCGTGTTCTGGATCTGTACAATATAGCTTTAGCCTTGCTTTTAAAGGCACACTGTATGTTAAGCCTCTTTCTATACATTCTTCGATAGAATATCTTGGTGGATCTATAAAGTAATCCAGAAATTCTAAAACGAATTGGTTACGAGTATCTGTAATAGGAAAATTTTCCATGAAGGTATTGTACAACCCTTCTGCTCCTCTTTCTTCTGACTTTGTCTCTAACTGGAAAAAATCCTGGAAGGATTTAATTTGGATATCCAAAAAGTCTGGGTAATCTGTTCTATTTACAATAGACGAGAAATTAATTCTTTCAGCTGTTTTTGCTAACATTGATGAACGAGATTTTTATTAAAAAAAATTAATGGTGTATATGTTGGGATCATATACACAAAAGGGTTTAGGTCATTTCGAGTATCTCGAAAGACCTAAACCAAATTTTGTAGGTTAAGGGTTAAGCTTACTTAAGCTCAACTTCTGCTCCTGCTTCTTCTAAAGATGATTTTAAACCTTCAGCTTCGTCTTTAGTTACACCTTCCTTAATTGTACTTGGTGCATCATCAACTAAACCTTTAGCATCTTTTAATCCTAATCCAGTTAATTCTTTAACTAATTTTACTACAGCTAATTTAGAGCCTCCAGCTGCTTTAAGGATTACATCGAATTCAGTTTGCTCTTCTGCAGCGTCTCCACCAGCAGCGCCACCTCCAGCAGCAACAGCTACAGCTGCAGCAGCAGGTTCGATACCATACTCATCTTTTAAAATATCAGCTAACTCATTTACTTCTTTTACCGTTAAGTTAACTAGTTGTTCTGCGAAATCTTTTAAATCTGCCATTTTTCTATCGTTTTAATCGTGTTTTTTAATTTATTTTTTTTGTTTTGTGTGCGTACTTATTTTATTATCCTTCTTTTTCGGATAACGTTTTTAAGATACCTGATAATTTTCCTCCACTAGATTTAAGTGCTGAGATAACATTCTTAGCAGGCGATTGAAGTAATCCAATAATCTCACCAATAAGTTCTTCTCTAGACTTAATATCTACTAAAGCATCTAATTGCTCATCACCAATGTAAATTGATTCCTCAATAAAAGCTCCTTTTAATAAAGGCTTTTCTGATTTCTTGCGGAATGCTTTAATTACTTTAGCTGGAGCATTACCAGTTTCTGAATACATTACAGAGGTATTACCTTTTAAGGTAGCAGGAAGATCACCGAAATCTTTTTCAGAAGCTTCCATTGCTTTTTCTAATAATGTATTTTTTACTACAGATAATCTTACATCTGCTTTAAAACAAGCACGACGTAAGTTTGAAGTGTTTACTGCATCTAATCCAGAAATATCTGTTAAATAGATATTCGTATTATCTGCTAATTGAGCAGTTAACTCTTCAATTACTAGTGATTTTTCTTCTCTTGTCATAATTATAAGGGTTTAACTACTATTTAACTTACTTTTGGGTCTATAGCAATACTTGGACTCATCGTACTAGACATGAAAACACTTTTCATGTAGGTACCTTTTGCTGCTGTTGGTTTAAGTTTCATAAGTGTAGATAATAATTCTTCTGCATTACCTACTAGTTTATCAGCGCTAAATGACGCTTTACCTATTGGTGCATGAATAATTCCTGTTTTATCAACTTTAAAGTCAATTTTACCTGCTTTTACTTCACTTACAGCTTTAGCAACATCCATAGTTACTGTTCCTGTTTTTGGATTTGGCATAAGACCTCTTGGTCCTAATACTCTACCTAATGGTCCTAATTTACCCATAACACTTGGCATTGTAACGATAACGTCAACGTCTGTCCAACCGTCTTTGATTTTTTGTAAGTATTCATCTAAACCTACATAATCAGCACCAGCTTCTTTAGCTTCAGCCTCCTTGTCTGGAGTTACCAATGCTAAAACCTTCATATCTTTACCTGTTCCGTGAGGAAGAGATACTACGCCACGAACCATCTGATTAGCTTTACGAGGATCTACTCCAAGTCGTATTGCTAAATCTACAGAGGCATCAAATTTTGTGTATGTAATTTCTTTAAGTAAAGCTGAAGCTTCTTCTAAAGAGTAAAGTTTATTCTTATCAACTTTAGCTCTTGCTTCTTTTTGCTTTTTTGTTAATCTTGCCATTTCAAAAAATTTAGTTTGGAGCTTCACCTCCTTTAACAGTGATACCCATAGACCTTGCTGTTCCTGCAACCATTTTCATAGCTGACCCAATAGTAAATGCATTTAAATCTACCATTTTGTCTTCAGCAATTGTCTTCACTTGATCCCAAGTTACTTTTGCAACTTTTTTACGGTTCGGTTCACCGGATCCTTTTTTTACTTTGGCCGCTTCTAATAATTGTACTGCTGCTGGAGGAGTTTTGATTACAAATTCAAATGATTTGTCTTTGTAAACAGAGATAACAACTGGTAATACTTTACCAGGTTTATCCTGAGTTCTAGCATTAAACTGCTTACAGAACTCCATAATATTAACTCCAGCGGCACCTAAAGCGGGTCCAACCGGTGGCGATGGATTCGCTGCACCTCCCCGAACTTGTAACTTAACTACTTTGTCTAGTTCTTTTGCCATTTTTAAAAATTTAGTTGGTAATGTTTTTATTGGAAGCAAAAACAATTACCCATCTATTGTAACAATTATTATACTTTTTCTACTTGCATATAACTTAACTCTAATGGTGTTTTTCTTCCGAAAATTTTAACCATTACTTCAAGTTTACGCTTTTCTTCATTTATTTTTTCGATAGTCCCGTCAAATCCGTTGAAAGGTCCATCTATAACTTTAACAGTTTCTCCGATGGTAAACGGTATAGCAACATTAGCATCTGCTTCTAAAGCCAATTCGTCTACTTTTCCAAGCATTCTGTTAACTTCAGATTGTCTTAATGGTACTGGATCTCCGCCTTTAGTTTCTCCTAAAAAACCAATTACATTAGTAATGGATTTAATAATATGAGGTACTTCTCCGCTTAAGTTGGCCTGTATCATAATATAGCCTGGAAAATAAACACGTTCTTTATTTACCTTCTTTCCATTTCTTATTTGGATAACTTTTTCTGTAGGCACTAATACCTGATCAACAAAATCTTGTAAACCTAATCGAGTAATTTCATTCTCTATGTAAGTTTTGATTTTATTTTCTTGACCACTTACAGCTCTTACAACATACCATTTCTTATTTCCGCTTCCTCCAGACATTTCTTGTGCTTATATTAAGTTAAAAAATGCTTTTATCACCCTACTAAACACTGAGTCTACTCCCCAAATAGCTAATGAAAATATAATTGAAAATACTGCAACAATTACTGTTAATCGCTGTGCTTCTGCCCAACTTGGCCAAGTCACATGATTCTTTAATTCGTCAAATGATTCTTTAATATAATTTACCATCTTTAGCTATATTTTAAACACTGTTAGTGTTATTTTATTAGGTTCCTAACCTAGTATTATTAATTTAGCACGGGTTGAGAGGCTCGAACTCCCGACAACTGGTTTTGGAGACCAGTGCTCTACCAACTGAGCTAAACCCGTAATACAAGTCAAGGTATTCCGATTTGGAATACCTTAACTTTATGTGTTTATTAAACTAGTGTTTAGTCTAAAATCTCAGTTACCTGACCTGCTCCAACTGTTCTACCTCCTTCACGGATTGCGAAACGTAAACCTACGTTCATTGCAATTGGTTGAATTAATTCAACCGTAATAGTTAAGTTATCTCCAGGCATAACCATCTCAACTCCATCAGGTAAAGCAATATTACCTGTTACGTCTGTTGTACGTACATAGAATTGTGGACGATAGTTATTATGAAATGGTGTATGACGACCACCTTCTTCTTTTTTAAGGATGTAAACCTCAGCCTTAAATTTAGAGTGCGGTGTTACTGAACCAGGCTTAACAATTACCATACCTCTAGAGATATCTGATTTCTCTATACCTCTTAATAAGATACCTACGTTATCACCAGCTTCTCCTCTATCAAGAATTTTACGGAACATTTCAACTCCAGTAATTGTAGAAGATAATTTCTCAGCTCCCATACCAATAATATCTACAGCGTCTCCAGTATTTGCTACACCAGTTTCAATACGACCAGTTGCAACAGTACCACGACCAGTAATTGAGAATACGTCCTCGATAGGCATTAAGAAATCTTTTTCAACATCACGCTTTGGTAATTCAATCCAAGTATCGACAGCTTCCATTAATTCCATAACTGTATCAACCCATTTTTGCTCACCATTTAAAGCACCTAATGCAGAACCTGCTATCACAGGACCATTATCACCATCATACTCATAGAATGATAATAAATCTCTGATTTCCATTTCTACTAACTCAAGTAATTCTTCATCATCAACCATATCCACTTTATTCATGAATACAACGATTCTTGGAATACCTACCTGACGTCCTAATAATATGTGCTCACGTGTTTGTGGCATAGGACCATCTGTAGCAGCAACAACTAAAATAGCACCATCCATCTGAGCAGCACCAGTAACCATGTTCTTTACATAATCCGCGTGACCTGGACAGTCAACGTGCGCATAGTGACGGTTAGCTGTTTGATACTCTACGTGAGATGTATTAATTGTAATACCTCTTTCTTTTTCTTCTGGAGCGTTATCGATTTGATCGAAATCTCTCTTTTCAGATAAACCAGCATTTGCTAATACAGAAGTAATAGCAGCAGTTAAAGTCGTTTTACCGTGATCTACGTGTCCGATTGTACCTATGTTAAGGTGTGGTTTCGAACGATCAAAAGTTTCCTTTGCCATGTTTAATTATTTTAATCTTATTTAATATTAGTGTTCAAAAAATTATTCTATCGTTGAGCCAATGACGGGATTTGAACCCGTGACCTCTTCCTTACCAAGGAAACGCTCTACCCCTGAGCTACACCGGCTTTTGGGTTTGGATTCAAAAAATTCAACTCTATAATTTAGAGCAAAATATTTATCAATACTCAATCTTTTCTAGATATCTAGAATTTTGAGCGGGAGACCGGGTTCGAACCGGCGACATTCAGCTTGGAAGGCTGACGCTCTACCAACTGAGCTACTCCCGCAATTATTATTACTGTTTTAACAGTAATTTAAAAAATTCTGTGGGGAGAGCAGGATTCGAACCTGCGAAGGTGAAAACCAACAGATTTACAGTCTGTCCTCGTTGGCCGCTTGAGTATCTCCCCAAAATTGGTATAAATCACTATTTATAAGAACTTAAAGAGCCGATGGAGGGACTCGAACCCACGACCTGCTGATTACAAATCAGCTGCTCTAGCCAGCTGAGCTACATCGGCTTTTTGTTCACTTTTTTGCAATAAAAAAGTCCGCTATTTCTAACGGACTGCAAATGTAGCGTTTTATTTTTGTATTCAAAATATTTTTGAAAAAAAATTACTAGATATGAGATCTCAATTTTTGTTTGCGTTTTTTTAACTGTCTTTCTAATGATGATGCTGCCATATCAGCACCTTCTTCAAAAGATTTGCATTGTTTTTTAACAATAAAACTATCACCTGGAACACTAACCTTAGCTTCAACGATTTTATTTTCTTTTTCGCTAGTATTTTCAACTTTTAAATACACATCTGATTGTATGATTTTATCATAAAATAACTCTAGCTTATCCATTCTTCTCTGAATAAAGTCTATTAATTTACTATCTGCATTAAAATTGACCGATTGTGTGTTTACTTTCATACTTATCGTTTTTAGTTAGACAATTTATTTACTTCTTGGGTGAGCTTTAGCATATACTTTTTTTAATTCCGCAATACTATTATGTGTATATACTTGAGTTGATGCTAAACTAGTATGACCCAACAATTCTTTTACTGAGTTAAGATTTGCTCCTTCATTTAATAAATGAGTAGCAAATGAATGTCTTAAAATATGTGGACTACGTTTTTCTTTTGATGAAACATTAGTGAAATATTGATTAACTAACCTATATATTACATTGGCATATAATTTTAAACCTTTGTTTGTAAGAAATAAATATTGACCGTCAACAATACAAGGTAATTCATTTCTGTATTTTAAATACTTACTCATTGTTGATTCTATAGACTGTATTAATGGTACTACTCGCTCTTTGTTTCTTTTACCTAAAACTTTTAAAGTTTTACACTCTAACTCTAAATGATTAAGTTTTAATTCTATTAATTCTGCTCTTCGTATACCTGTTACATATAATAGCTCTATAATTAAGCGATCTCTATAACCTTGAAAATCATCTTTGAATTCTATAGTATTAAGAACTTGTTCTACTTCTTCTGCTGTAAAAGGAACTTGAATTCTCTTTGAAGTTTTTAATGCTTTATGGTTTGACAATGGGTTAGAGGCTATTGCTCCTACTTTTATTAAGAATTTATAATAGGTATTTAATGATGAGACTTTTCTGTTTATAGTTTTGTTTTCTAATTTCAATTCTGCTAAATGTATAATCCAACTTCTAATCTGGGCGTAATTGACATTTATAATTTGTTTTTGAGTAAACTCAGAAAAATTATACGCTTGAAAACTTTTAAGATCGGAAACATAAGCTCCTACAGTAAGTTCAGAATACTTTTTCTCTAGTAACAGATAATCTGAAAAAGATTTAAAAGGCATATTTCACTTTTGGTGGATATTAAAGATACCAAAATTATTTGTAATTATTAGTACTTAGAATAAAAAAAGTCCTGCAAAAGCAAGACTTATATTCTGATTATTTTATCGTCTCAATTCCTCTAAGCGTTTTGTAGTCTAAAGTTATAATAATTACGTAGCAGGTTTATAAGACTTTTTATCTATGACCATTTTAGAAAGTATTTCTTTAAGTATCTCTGATGTTCCACCTCCAATAGGTCCTAATCTACTATCTCTAAGTAAGCGTGCAAGTGGATATTCTTCCATATAACCATATCCACCTAAAAATTGAAGACAATTGTAAGCTATTTCATCTGCGATTTTTGTTGATTTCAACTTAGAAATAGTAGCTTCTTCAACTACATAAGCGCCTTTATTTAATTGATCTGCTACCATGTAATTGTAGTTTTTACACAATTGCATATCGGCATACATATCTACAAATCGATGTCTTAGTGCTTGATATGAATCTAATGATTTACCAAAAGTGGTACGCTCAGACATATATTGTTGAGTATATTCTAGAGCATATTCAGCTCTTGCATGTGCGTTAATTCCCATAATTAAACGCTCTAATGCAAAATGCTGCATTATATACGGAAAGCCTTTACCTTCTTCACCCATTAACTGATTTGCAGGAATTTTTACATTATCAAAAGCAATCTCTCCAGTATCTGAAGCTCGCCAACCTAACTTATCTAGCTTGGTAGCTGATACACCTTCCGTATTGCTATCTACTACAAAAATACTAATACCCTTATTACCTAACTCTAGATTAGTTTTTGCAGCAACAATCATATAATCACCATAAACACCATTAGTGATAAATGTTTTAGAACCGTTAAGAATATAATAATCACCATCTTTAACAGCTGTAGTTCTCATACCAGCAACATCACTTCCTCCAAAGGGTTCTGTTACACACAAGCATCCTATTTTTTCACCAGATATGCTTGGCGCTAAATAGCGTTCCTTAATATCATGATTTCCTTCTTTATTAAGATGAGTCATAGCAAGGTAAGCATGTGCCCAAATTGCTGCTGCAAATCCGCCCGAATTTATTTTTTGAAGTTCTTCTAATAAAATTACGGTATAGAACAAATCTAAATCAAGACCTCCATAAGCTTCAGGGTAGGCTAAACCAAAGTAGCCCATTTCTCCAAATTTTTCCCAAATAAAGCGCTCAATCGTTCCTGTTTTTTCCCACTTTTCTATATGAGGAACCACCTCTTTTTGTAAAAAATCTTTTAAACTTTCGCGAAATAACTCATGCTCTTCTGTGAAGTACATACCACTCATACAACATTGCTTTTTAGAGTTGCAAATATAACTTAATAATCTCTATTTTCTGGATTGGGAAATCCTTAACTTTTGTTAATTCATCTAAAGATTTGAATCCTTCTCTAAGTGTTCTCTGCTCAATGATATAATGTGCTATTTCATAATCTATATTTGGAATCCTAACCAGTTCTTCGGTTGTAGCTGTATTTAAGTTGATGATCGTAATTTTCTTAGGTGTCTTTACTATGAATGCGTTATTAATCCGCTCAATAACTTCTGGCGATAAACCATAAACCTCTTGAAGTTGAATATTAGACACAAAACCTCCTAACTTTTTTCTATAATTGATAATACGTTCTGAGAGTTTTTCACCAATACCATTAACTCGTTTTAACTGCTCTGATGTAGCAATATTAAGATCTATTTTTTGGCCATAAGTCTTTGGTAAATTATTAAAGGTGTTATTATATGAATTTTGGGGTTTAGGATTAGTTACCCATTCTGGGAATTTAAAATATATAGATATGCTATTAAGTAGTGAATCTGAAACTTTTGTGACTTGTTGAAACTGTTTTGCAGAATTTATCCATTGATCTTTAGCTCTAAAACTTAGAAGCCTATCGATTTCTATATTAGACATTCCTAAAGTATAACCTTTATAATCTGTAATAAAATTTGGATTAAAAGGATAAATTTTAGGCTTATTATTTTCAACAGCTACTTGCTTTAAAGAATCCACTTCGCTTTGATAAAGCTCTAATACTTTAACATCTTCATTAACCTTTGGTGAAGACTGATTAAGAACATAATATAAAATTTGTACCAGAATGATTAGTGTTACCAAAAGTAAAATCCCAATTCTTTGTTTATGACTAAACTTAGAATGGGATTTTAACTGATTCATCTTTAAGGTTTTAAAGATGAATATACAAAAATTATTTTATGCTTTCTCAGATTTTATCGCATCCATATATCTTTTTAATTCTGCTCTTACTTTTGGTGCTAATATGACTAGACCTATCATGTTAGGTACCATCATAGCAAAAATCATGGCATCAGAAAAACCAATGACGGAGCCTAAACTTGCAGCTGCACCAACAATTACAAATAAACAGAAAATTACTTTATATGTGTACTCAGCTTTTTTTGTTCTACCGAATAGATATGACCATCCTTGGAACCCATAATAAGACCATGAAATCATTGAACTAAATGCAAAAAGAACCACAGCAACAGTTAACACATATGGGAACCACGATATAGCAGACTCAAATGCACCAGATGTTAATAGAATAGCTTGTGCATCATTTAGACCTGCATTGGCAGCAGTCACATTTCCTGTAATAATTAAAACTAATGCTGTCATTGTACATACTAAAACGGTATCAATAAATGGTTCTAATAAAGCTACCATACCTTCACTCGCTGCATATTTAGTCTTTACTGCTGAATGTGCTATTGAAGCAGAACCTATACCAGCTTCATTAGAGAAAGCAGCTCGTCTAAATCCTTGAACTAAAACACCAACTGCACCACCTGCAACTCCTTCTGGACTAAACGCACCATTAAAGATTTGCGCAAAAGCATCACCAATCATATTATAATTTACAAATATTACAAACAATGAAGCTACAACATAAATTACAACCATAAATGGCACAATTTTATCTGTAACCTTGGCTATTTTTTTAATTCCACCTATGATGACTATACCAACTAAAATTGCCATTACAAGACCAAAAGCCCATCCGTAACCATGTAAGAAAGAATCTGAACCACCAGTAATATTTTCAACTAATTGGAATGCCTGATTAACCTGAAACATGTTTCCACCTCCAAAAGAACCACCAATTACAAAAATGGCAAATAATACTGCTAAAACTTTTCCAAGTCCAGCAAGGCCTTTTTCTTTTAAACCTTTAGTTAGGTAGTACATTGGTCCTCCATAAACAGTACCATCAGACTCAATATCTCTATACTTTACACCTAAGGTACATTCAACAAACTTTGATGCCATACCTAAAAACCCAGCTACAATCATCCAAAATGTTGCACCAGCTCCACCAATAGAGACTGCAATAGCGACACCAGCAATATTACCTAGTCCGACAGTAGCAGATAAAGCAGCTGTTAAGGCTTGAAAATGTGATACTTCACCATCATGACCTTCAACTTTTATAGTTTCAATTGCATCTCCACCTGGTGTTGCATCTCCAGCAACCGCAAGTTCTGGTTCAGATTTATCTAAATCATCATATTTTCCTCTAACAATATTAATAGAGGTAAAAAAGCCACTAAAATTTATGAGTTTAAAGTAAAATGTAAAATAAAGCGCTCCTATTATTAAAGGAAATAAAACCCAGAACACCTTAACACCTCCACCAAAATCTATTTGGTAAAAAATTGCACTTACGAACCATCCAGTAGCACTACCGAAAGCTTCATCTATTTTTTGGTCAATTCCAGCCTCTTGAGCTTCCTGGGCAAAATTTAATAAGGGTAATAAAAGTGTGAAAATTGAAAGAAGAGCTTTCTTCATTATATAAGGTATTAGTTAGTTATAAGTTTATTAGCTGACAAGATGCTAAAAATTATTGAGTTTTTAAAACCTTGAGCGTTAAAATGGGTGTTCTAGACTTGTATATTGTAGACTGAATTTAACTTCTGAATTTGTTCTGGTCTACCTAAAACAATGATTTTTGAATTTTCTACTAACGCTGTACTCGCCTCAGGATTTACAATATATTCTCCTTGGTTAGACTTGTAGCCAATTATTGTACAACCCGTTTTTTTTCGTAAGTCTAAATCTCTAATCGTTTTTACAGTCTCAATATTGTACAATTGTTCTACTGCAATTTCTTCGATATTTATGTTGCCTTCACCTATAATAGATAAATTATCTATAAATTCAATTAAATCTGGCACAACGACTAAAGATGCCATGTGATCGCCTCCTATTCTATCTGGAAGAATAACATTATTAGCTCCTGCTAGTTTTAATTTATTATAAGACGTCTCTTGTGATGCTCTGCTAATTATGCACATCTCTTTATTTATCTGTCTTGCTGAAAGAACCACAAACAGATTATCAGCATCATTTGGCAAAGCAGATATTAATGTATTTGCTCTATCTACACCTGCTTTTAGTAATACCTCATCCTCGTTAGCATTACCAAAAACAAAAGGCATATTATCTTGTTGATATTTATCTATTACTGGCTTATTTCTTTCTATGATCACAAAAGGTTTCTTGTAAGCTAGTAGTTTTTGTGCAGCTTGCTTTCCGTTTCTGCCATAACCACAAATAATAATATGATTAGACATAGCATCAATTTTCTTTTGCATTTTCTTTTGTTTTAATTCTTCAATATTATTTTTACTTAGAATATATTCAGTAATCACAGATATAGCAAAAGCAACGATTATTACACTTGCCAAAATTAAAAATACGGTAAATATTTTTGCAGTATCATCTAATGGATGAACTTCTCCAAAACCAACAGTAGTAATAGTAATTACTGTCATGTATAAAGCATCTACCCAAGAATAACCAGACATAAACCTAAAACCTAAAATACCAATTACCATCACAGTAAGTAATAACAATATTGCTGTGTAAAATTTAGATCTAAATAAACGTATTAGAGGATTATTCATAGATTATAAATCGAAAACTGAACTTCTTTTGGTATACACTAAATCTTTAATTCTAATCCAAAATGCAAAAAACAAATATAAAGCAAACCCAAACCCAACGGTTACAAAAGTAAGGTACATAAAAGACGTTCTTACCACTTTGGCTCTTATACCAATTCTATCTGCAATACGTTGGCAAACATAATAGCCACGCTTCTGAAAATAGAGTAATAATTTGTAAAATAGATTCATTATTGCAAGTTAATTATTTTTTGATGCTAGGCTTACAAAATCATCCATTAATCAGAGAATTACCAATAGCACATTTTAAACAATTATGTTTGTTACAATACTGTGTTTTTAATTGAAGTAAACTTTGAGATTCTAGTGCTGATTTACCCAAAGGTTTTATATGATTAAATCGTTTTACTATACTATTTTGCTCCAACGGAAGTTGTTTTATTAAATTAATAATGTCATCTTCAATTGATTTGCCTTGAGATTTAGAATAACAAAACTTTAAAGGAATGATTGTATTAACAATTAGTAAATTGATAAAAGATCTAGATAATATCTTTTGAGATGCTTTTGACGTTTTACCAAAACTATAATGAGTATTCCAGTAATGTAATGCCGAAACATTAAACACTTTGTAAAAATCATCTTTAGTGTTTAGGTTTATAATGTTTGAAAACAAATTGTCTTTCGTTGCATACAAAGATGCTAATTGAGATAAACGAATCGTTGGGAAATTTGAAGGTCTTAATCTAAAAAATTTAAGAGGTAAAACACCTGCATTATCTAACTTAAATTTAGATACTAAAAATGAATATTGCTCTTCAAGCTTACTATGATAATCATCCTGATGCTCTTTGATTAACAAACCCGTTTGCCCAAAGAACAAAGCTTCGATATCTTCAGGGTTACTTTTAAGTTTTCTTAAAACCTTAAAATCAAACGATTGTGCTAAAGACAAAAATGATTCGCCATTAACTTTTAAACCAAAGTTTTTTGCTAGCATCTTAAAAAGTACTGCTTCCCAATCATTATTAGAGGATGCTAATAGTTCTTGTATTAGAAGAGATTTTTCTTCTAAACGTTCAACGTATAAACGCTCTAACCAATTAGACACTGTGAAATCTGAAACTGAAGCAAAGTCATTTTCACAATTTATCCATGTTTTAGATGCATTAAAAAGGCGTTTGTAGTTAAGAAGCATACCTGTGTCAATCACATCTTTTAGTTGCAGTGTTGGGATTACAGAATTATCTTCTCTATAAATATCAGTATCATGCTCCCAAACCACATGCAATATTACATTATCGTATGCACTATCCGTTTCGTGCTTATGCACATACCAATCACTAGATTTAATATGTATTTCTACATTACCAGCCCAAAGTTGATTATCAATTCTTAGTTGAGCATTAAAAAAATCTGGACCAGAATTTAGATTGTGCGTACCAACAGAAATGATACTAATTGCCTCGTCTAGTGAAGTACTTAAATTTGTTGGATTAATTTTTTTGTGTTTCCAGAGGTAATGAAGAAAATCTTCGCGCATATTACTAAAGTAGCGAATGACTCCTTAACTTCAAAAAATAATAATAGATTTAGAACTCTTTAACTTAACTTATCAATCTCATCTTGTATAGCTTCCCAATCAAGCATCCATTGTTCTAATTTATCTTTTTTGGCTTGATATTGATCAAAAAATTCTGGATCTGAAACCACTTCATCATAATTAGTAGCTAAGTCTACATCAATAGTTTTTATCTCTTTTTCAAGATCATTTATTTTAGATTCTAACTTACTTAACCTATTGTTTAAAGATTTTAGTTGCTTTTGGTCTTGGTACGATAATTTATTTGAGCTTTCTTTTTTTGTGGTTTCTACAACCGTTCGTTTTTCTACCTCTCTTAGGTTCTCAACATTACGCTGCTCTAAGTAATAATCGATATCACCAAGATATTCTCTCAACTTTTGGTCTTTAAATTCATAAACCTTATTGGTTAATCCTTGGAGAAAATCTCTATCATGCGATACTAAAATGAGTGTACCTTCAAACCGTTTTAAAGCTTCTTTTAGTACATTCTTGGATTTTATATCCAAATGGTTTGTAGGCTCATCCATAATAAGCACATTAAAAGGTTGCAATAATAATTTTGCAAGAGCAAGCCTATTTCGTTCGCCTCCGGAAAGCACCTTTACATATTTTTCTACCTCATCGCCTCTAAATAAAAATGCGCCTAAAATATCACGAACCTTAGTTCGGTTTTTCTCGTTGGCTGCATCTATCATAGTATCTAAAACCGTTTTATTTCCATCTAAATACTCAGCTTGATTTTGTGCGAAATAGCCTATCTGAACATTATGACCAAGCTTTAAATCTCCATTATAATCTATTTCACCAACAATAATTTTTGCTAAGGTAGATTTACCTTGACCATTCTGTCCAACAAACGCCGTTTTAGAATCGCGTTCAATTAACAAATCTACTGAACTGAGCACTTGTAAATCATCATAATTTTTAGAGACTCCAACAGCCTCAACAACAACTTTTCCTGGCGTAATAGATATTGGAAAGTTCAAAGTCATTACACTATGATCCTCGTCATCGACTTCAATTCTATCTATACGGTCTAGTTTCTTTATTAAAGATTGTGCCATTGTTGCTTTAGATGCCTTAGCTCTAAATTTTTCGATAAGACGTTCGGTTTGCTGTATTTGTTTTTCCTGATTTTTTTGCGCAGCTAATTGCTGTTCCTTAATTTCTGAACGTAACACTAAATACTGAGAGTACGGTTTTTTATAATCGTAAATTCTACCTAAAGTTATCTCAATAGTTCTATTAGTAACATTATCTAAAAACATCTTATCATGAGAAACAATTACTACAGCACCTGCATAATTTTTTAGAAACTGCTCTAACCAAATAATAGATTCAATATCTAAGTGGTTTGTTGGCTCATCTAATAACAATAAATCGTTATTTTGAAGTAAGAGTTTTGCTAACTCAATACGCATTCGCCAACCACCAGAAAACGTGTCAGTTAACTTATTAAAATCGTCGCGTTTAAAACCTAAACCTTGAAGGACTTTCTCTGTATCGCCTTGGTAATTATAACCTCCTATGATTTCGTATTGGTGCTGAATGTCATTTAAATCTATCATTAATTGATTGTAAGACTCACTTTCGTAATCTGTTCGCTGAGCTAAATCTGTATTAATCTGCTCCATCTTAGTTTCTAACTGACGAATCTCTGTAAATGCCTCATAAGCTTCATCTAAAACAGTACGACCATAAACAAAATCAATGTCTTGTTTTAAAAAGCCAATCCTAACTTCTTTATCTGCAGCGATCTGTCCAGAATCCGATTCTAATTCTTTTGCTAAGATTTTAAGCATCGTAGATTTACCTGCACCATTCTTACCAATAAGTCCAACACGATCTCCGAGACCTAACTTAAATGTAATCTCTTCAAATAAATATTCGCCTTGAAAAGAAATAGAAAGATTATGAATGTTTAGCATAGTTTTTTTTAATATTACAATTGTAATTAACGTTAGTTTAGTTACATCACAATTTCACAATACATTTATCTTTGTACTGTTTTAAAAACGCAAAAGTAATAGTTTTAGATTATGATTAGGAAAGGAATGAAACTTTATAGTATTCTTTTTGGTGCTTGCCCAAAATGTCACCAAGAATCTATGTATACTGTTAAAAATCCTTACGTTATTTCTGATACTTTAAAAATTAATGATCATTGTTCTCATTGCCATACTAAATACAGACTAGAACCTTCATTTTTCTATGGTTCTATGTATGTGAGTTATGGCGTTGGTATTGCTTTTGCTGTAGCTGCTTTTGTGGTAAGTTATCTATTGTTAGGAGCAAGCATACATATTGCTTTTATGTCAATAATAGGAACATTGGTAGTCTTTATGCCAGTTATTATGCGATTATCTCGTAATATCTGGATAAACCTATTTATGAGCTACGACAAGGCTTTAGTAGAAAAAACTAAGGATTAAAACGATTACAGTTTATTTCAGGATTTAATGGCTCATTATGCTCAATAAAAGCATACAATTGTTTTGATATATAGGGTGAAACCATAACACCTCTAGATCCTAAACCATTTAGTAGATAGATACTTTGATGCTGATGATGTCTTCCTATTAAAGGTCGCCTATCTTTTACAGTTGGTCTTACTCCAGCTTTATGATCTATAATTTCATATTCACATGTCATGAGCGTTTCTAATTTAGAAACCAATTCTTTTTTTCCTGCTACTGTAGGCTTATTTGTTTTATCATCTCTATTATACGTTGATCCAACTCTATACGTATCATTTCCTTCAGGAATAATAAATACTGAAGACTTTATTGCATAGTCTAATTGTAATTTAGGTGCTTTAATTGTAAGCACTTCACCTTTTGTACCATAAAGTGGTAAGTGATTAAAAAACGGATTGTTTCGTATACCAAATCCTTCTGCAAAAACAATATGTTTAGATGTATAATCTTTGTAGATAACGCTTGTCTCTTCTGAAACAAGTACACTATAATCAAACGTTTCTTCAATTAATACATTAATTGATTTTAAGTATTTTTTATAATGATAAATTAAGCGCGATGTCTCTATTCTACCAGTAGACTTTACTGTTCCAAAACCAAAGTTAGCTTCAATATTTGGGTTCGTGTTTTTTTTGATATCCAAAGATAAATATGGCTCTAAACCAGGTTTATCAGTTGCTTGAAACCATAAGTTTTGCTCTTCTACAGATGAAAACTTTCTAAGGATTGGAAACTTATAATCTAATTTTACATCTAATAATTTTTCTAGCCTTGTGTAATAGAAATCTAGGAGTGCTAACTGTTCTTTAGACTTCCATACTTTAGTAAAACGTTTTAAAATTACAGGATTATATAATCCTGCTGCAACCAATGAGGATTGTTGTGAGTTATTATCAAAAACACAAAAGGTTTTACCTAGTGCTCTTAATTCTTCACAAAAAGCAATACCTGCTAAGCCACATCCAACAATAATATAATCTACATGTTTCATTAAAGACAAAAGTAGTAAATGGATTTTGTAACAAGAGTTGAAACTATTGATTTAATATTTTTGTTATAATGTATACCTAAGCTCAAAATAAAAAAAGCTCGTAATAATTACGAGCTTTTTTTTATAGTGTTTAAGTGAAATTAATATTCCCACATATCTTGTTCAAAGTTTCTGATTTTTTCTTTAATTCTATCAGATTCTAATAGTTGCATTAAGGCATTATCAGAGATGTATTCTTTTACTTCTCTATCACCATACACATTTTCTTCTCGGTACATATAACCATTGAAACGACGCGAATTTAATAAGTGATCAAACGACAGTGGCACAGCGCTGTTCTTGTTATTAAATGCTTTAGCTTCATGTAATAAATCTCTAATTTCTGGATAGAATACCCAAAATAAACCAATTGGTTCTTTATTAGCTTCATCATCAGAGTCAATAAAGTTAACATCTGGTGCTGCTGGAGCTATAGCGATGATACGATACTTTAACTCAGACTGACGCTTATCAAAATACCATAAGCCTTTAATAAGGTATGCACTAATATCTTCTGCTACAATTTCTCTTCTAATAACGTATTCATCTGGCACTAGAGATACATCAGACACACCTTCGGCATTCATCCATTCTACACCTGCATCTGTAACCTCTTCTTTTTTAAGAGAAGGCTCTAAATCTTTTAAAGTTCTTTCAGAAGAAAAATAAGAATCAGAATATACTGTTGGTATCATTCCGCTCTTAACGTTACTCATTAAATGATAGAATAAAGATCGTCTATTTCCTGTTAAGGTATCTACAGGAAAGTACAATGGAAAGTTCACGCGCTCATCTAGCACCACTTTTTCCCATGTCATTTTAGAAAATAAGATATCTCTATCATCTACATAACCATACTCTAATGGTTCATTATTATCTAGAGCTAACTGAGCTTCGGTTTTTAAACCAATTTCCTCAGGAATTCTAGCATTAAGAATATTAGCTTGTGCATTAATTTCTAAGAAACTAATGGCTAATATGGTTAGTAAAGACATTTTAAACTTCATAATTTATTTGTTTTGGGACTTTGATACGTCGTTATAAATAACGACGTATCGTCATCTTAAATTGTATTAGTTGGTAATTTCTACAAATACAGGAGAAACTCCTTTAAGTCTATATGAATTACCTGGTATACTTGCTTTGATATCAAAAATCTGAACACCATCTCCACGTCTTGCTCTCTGTATTGCAGATTTAGCTTGCGCATTCATTTTAGTACCTGTACACTGCACTGTTGGCTGACCAGGAACTTTTATTTTAAATGATGTTACTTGGATATTTAATTCAAAATCAAAATCTTCTAATTTAGCACCTACAGTACCAATCTCTAAATTACGCTTTGGTAATTTAACCGCACCATCTTGTCCAGAAATTGTACCTGTTGGTTTAGGAATATCCTTAATTCTGAATTTTTTAGAATCTGTTACTCTATCACCATTATCTAATGTAGCAGTTACATTAATTGTAATTTCTCTACCAGATCCTGGTTTCATGTTGTATTTACCAACTCCACTACCTTTGGTTAAACCAGCTGCTGAAGCAGATACTTTATTATCTGGAACACCAGCAAAAGAAATAGTCATTGGGTTAGTAACACCACGATATACAACATTCATCTTATCAGCAGAAATTGTGGCTGAGTTTGGTCTTGGTACTACAACGTAATTTGCAGCAATAGGAATTGGTAATTCCTTTCCATTTTCTATAAATGTAAACTCTCCATTAATTTCGTGTTCACCTACATTACCTACATTAAAGTCTAAAGTCGCAGCACCCGTTGAATCAATAGCTTGAGCTAAATCAATCTCTTGTCCTTGAACAACTAATTTGGTTGGTGGTACGTTAGCATATTTTCCAATAACAACACGTCCTTGGAATTTTTCACCTGCAAAGAATGCAGACTTATCAGCTAAAACAATAGCCTTATAATTATTTAATGTTGTAGCTTCAGTAACAACCTTACCTAAGAATAAGTTAAGCATATTAGCCTGAGATACTCTTACATCATTTTGCATTGCTGTTAATTTTGTATAAGATGCAATAGCTGGGAATCCTTGAAAATGATAGTTTAACCAATCTATTTCTTTCCCATCTTTATTCTCTACTTTTTCAGTACTAAAGGTTTTAGCAAAGTCTTCAGCAGTACCTCTGTAAGATTCATCTTTAGAAAGTACTTCTAATATTGAAGATTTGTAGGTATCTATCTGAGCCATAACTTCTTTACCTTTCTTAGTTAAACCATCACCTGTAAACCACATCTCGTCAATGATATCAGTTTTATCCATTTTTTCAAATGGTAGTTTACCTGTTTCAGCTTCTACAGCATAATTACCTTCTCTAAGTAAATCTTGTTTTAGAGTTTCAATATACTTATAAAGCTTATCAGAAGCTATTTCTGTTTGTTGTGCTCTTGCTGCTGGTACAGAAAATTCTTTAGGTTTTTCACTACTCTTTTCTTTTAAGTCAGCTAGTAACAATTCATTTCTATCAGCTGTAGACACATTGGCATCAGCAAATTTTGCTTCCATCAATCCAAATGCCGATAGTACTTCTTTTGACATATTCATAGCCATCATTGCGATGAATACCAAATACATCAAGTTAATCATTTTCTGCCTTGCAGATACTTTTCCTCCTGCCATGTTTAATTAGGTTTTAAGATTAATTATTAATTAAATGGTAAAACCAATTAGTTTTTGTTCATAGCAGATAGCATTCCTCCATACACACCATTTAAAGATGATAAGTTAGATGCTAATGATTGCATTTGCTCTTTTAACTTAGAAGCATTCTCAACAGCTTCTTCGTTAATAGCTGCTTGTCTGTTAGCAGCTTCCATTTGTACTTTATATAAGCTATTTAAAGATTCCATTTGAGCCGCAGCCAATGATAATTCTTCGCCATATTTCTTTTGTGCTGTGATAGAATCTACAGTAGGTGAGATTCCTTTTGCAGCTCCTTCAAAGTTTTTAATACTTTCTCCAAGGCTAGACATTAATTCGCCATCAATTTTAGCCTCTTTAAGCATAGCATCTAATTTTTTAGATAAGATTCCTTCAGCATCTTTAGGCTCATCCTTTTTCTTTTTAGACATAGACTGTCCTCCTGCTAGTTCTGGGTATACTAAAGACCAATCTAAGTCTCCAGCTTGTTTTTCAAAAGCCGAATATGTAAATACTAAGGCTTCAACGATCATACCTATAGTTAGGATTTCTGAACCGTAAGGCCAGTGCTGAATTTTAAATAATGCACCAACAATTACAATTGCTGCTCCTAATCCGTAGATCATGTTCGTTAACGTAAGTTTACCTTTCTGTGCCATAATAATTTTGTTTTTTTAGTTTTAAGTTAATAATGTTAAAGCGTTGGTTATGTTTTGTTGTGTTAAATTATCTGCGTATTAGTTACCAATTGCATTTAAGGTAACTTCAGTTCCCATATAATCTTGAACTGTTCTAAAACCAATGTAGCTTCTTGCAGAATCTGCGTACTCATAGTCTCTAGAACTTACTTGTAAGAAATAAGCAACATCTTTCCAAGAGCCTCCTCTAACTACTTTGCGTTGGTTATCTGCATCATTTACATTAGGATTTATGGTAGATGCATACTCGTAAGATGCTGGATCATATGATCCATGTACCCATTCGGATACGTTACCTGCCATGTTATATAGGTTAAAATCGTTAGGTTCGTAGGATTTGGCTTCTACAGTATATAATGCTTGGTCTGCCGCATAATCTCCACGAAGTGGTTTAAAGTTTGCCATAAAGCATCCTCTATCGTTATGGGCATAAGGTCCACCCCAAGGATAGGTTGCACCTTGTAATCCACCTCTTGCTGCGTATTCCCATTCCGCTTCAGAAGGTAGTCTAAATTTATTTACAGGTTGTTTACCTTTTGTTTTTTGATAACTATTCTTTTTTAGAGTTCTCCACTGACAGAACGCATTAGCTTGTTTCCAAGACACACCTACTACAGGATAATCACCATAAGCATCATGCCAAAAGTAGTCATTGTGCATTGGCTCATTGTATGAATAGGCAAAATCACGTATCCAAGCTGTTGTGTCTGGATAGATCTCTACTTCTTCTTGGTTGATGACATCAGAGCGCTTTAAACTTCTATCTTTAGCAGCTCTTTGAATATCCATAGTTGTGTATTGGAATTTAAATTGTGTAACATCCCAAGTTCGTTGTCCATTATAAGATTCTTCTAAAGGAATATACATACCATCCATAACCTCAGCATATAATTCATCTGGATAATCTGCTGTATCAAAATATAATTCTGGGTCGTTATTAATTTTACGCTGATCATCACCATAAGTGTTAATCATATAACTTTCGTAAGGTGTCATATTAGCTGGATCACCTGCATCTTTGTAGGCAAATTCTCCAATGTCTCCATTACCTGGAGTTTTACCTTCTAAATCAGCCATTTCAGCCAATTTTAATCGTAGTATAGAGTCTCTAACCCAATATACAAATTCTCTATACTCAGAGTTTGTAATTTCGGTTTCATCCATATAAAAGGCTCTTACTGTTGCTGTCTTTGTAGGTGCATCTTGCACTCCAGCTTTATCATCATCAGATTTACCCATAATGAAAGCTCCACCAGGAACAAGTGTCATCCCATAAGGCTTCTCTGGATGCCATTTTTTTCCTTTAACTCCTACCAATTCTCCTTTATCGCCAGAGTTACAACTGACCATAAGGACTACTGCCATAGTTAATAAAACAATCTTTTTAATATTCATGAAACTCGAGGTTAAATTAATCGTATTTGAATTTAAGGTCGTAAACATATTTATATATTTTTTAAAAAACAACTTTTTTACAGTTTTTTTTGCATTTCATCCTGAAATTTTTGCATTTTATCGATGAAATGATCGTTAAACTGTCCGAAAATTACGTTAAAAACTGTTTTTCTTATAGGCTTTATACCACCTATCTGGTATTGTTCCGTTAGTTGCATCTAGATAATCTGAGTGCATGCATGGTAATAACGTGTGCTTTTTTAATTTATTATTAACATTTGGCAAAAAAGGAATCTCTATCCACCAACGCCCTGTTTTAAGACTTTTGTAGAAAATTAAATCCTCATCATCTACCATAACATTGTATTTCTGAAACTGGGTTTCGTTTCTAAAATCATCATCCTGAACCCTACAATTAACACCTTCTATAAAATACCATATCATTTGCGCAATAAGCATCTCTGTAACATCATCATCTTTAGAATTTTTATACTCATAAATACCAAATGAAGATACTTTATTACTGATGCCAGCATAACGCGTTATTGCACAAACTTCTTTACCATCTAGACCATTAGGTGAATATGACTGTTTTAAACCAACTTCTGAAGCTTTAATCGCTTTTAAATCTACACCTACAATATTGGCATCTCGCATTACAGGTTCAACTACATTTATATTTTTTGACACATCACCTAATCTATAGGCTTCAAAAAATAACTTATCCATTAAATCAATTTCTTCCTGAGGATTAAAGAAGGTTTGATAACCTATAGTTGCATAATTAAAAAGATTAAAAGGCTGGTCTAAAATAATTTTACCTAAATAACTATTGTTCTTTATAGGTTGCTGAGAATCTCCGAGATCAAAATTAGTATCAACACTTACAATATTTACCATAGGCTGAATATTGTCATAGGCTCTGTAAATGGCATAAGTTAGATCATGACTTCCTCCTATAATAATAGGTATGATTTGTTTTTCTACTAAAACAGAGACTGCTGTTTTTAATGCGAAGTAAGTATCTTCAACAGAATCTCCTGGTAAAATATCACCTAAATCGGCAATTTGAGTAAACCAATTTCCAGGAAATAAACTGTAGAGGGCTTTTCTAATATCCTGAAAATCTAAAGAAGTACCTATGTAATTAATATCGTTTCTATTCTCACTTACACCAATAATGGCTATGTTGATACCATCTAAATCTGGAATACCATTCTGCTCACTATGAATTTTGAATTGTCTTCCTAGCGCTTGCCGATGCAAGAGTTCGCTATGGGCTAAAACGGCATCAGAAACTGGAGAGAGAAAATTAAAATTCATGAATTACTTTTTTTTGGTGGCAGCTTTTTTACGTGTTTTTTTCTTTGGTGCGTTCTTTTCAAGTAGCTCTTGTGCTTCAGACAAAGTCATTTCAGAAACATCAACTGTTTTTGCAAGCTCAACTTTTTGTTTTCCTTTGATAACGTTGTGTCTTCCCCATCTTGCTTTCTCTACTCTAATACCTTCTGCTTCCCAATGGTGAATGAGCTTATCTTTTTCTTTTTGGATTTTATCTTCAATAAGTTGAACGATATCTTCTTCAGATAAATTATCCCAATCGTATTTCTTATTAACATTAATAAACATATTGTTCCATTTTATAAATGGCCCAAAACGTCCTTTACCTTTAATAACATCTAAATCATTATACCTATATATAGGTGCATCTGCTTTTTGCTTTTCTTTGACTAGTTCAATGGCTAAATCTAGCTCAACACTTAAAGGATCAACTCCTGCAGGAAGCGAAATAAACTTTTTTCCAAATTTTACATAAGGCCCAAAACGTCCATTATTTACTTGTAATGTTTCACCTTCATACTCACCTAAATCTTTTGGCAACTGAAAAAGATCCATGGCGTCTTCAAAGGTAATAGTGTTGAGTTGCTGGTCTGGAGACAAACTTGCAAACATTGGTTTTTCTTCGTCTTCTACTGTACCTATTTGCACCATTGGTCCAAAGCGTCCTAAACGTACACTAACTTGTCTTCCAGTTTTGGGATCTGTACCTAAAATACGTTCACCAGATTCTCGTTGTGCATTTTCTTTTACATCTTCTACCTTAGGATGAAAGTCTTTGTAGAATTCTTTCATCATAGATTTCCAATCCTCTTTACCTTCAGCTATATCATCAAAATCCTCTTCAACCTTGGCTGTAAAATTATAATCTAATATAGTTTCAAAATGATTTACCAAAAAGTCAGTAACAATCATTCCTATATCTGTTGGCATTAATTTACCTTTGTCTGCACCAACTTTTTCAGTGAGTAATTTATCTGAAATTGAACCATTTTCAAAACGCAGTTGTTGATATTCTCTTTGCATACCTTCTCCACTACCTTTTTCTACATAATTTCTATTTTGAATAGTAGAAATCGTTGGCGCATATGTTGATGGTCTTCCTATACCTAATTCTTCTAATTGTTTAACCAAAGAAGCTTCAGTAAATCGTGCAGGTGGTCTTGTAAAACGTTGCGTGGCTGTAATAAATTTATTATTTAATTGCTCTCCTACAGATAGCGCAGGCAGCAAACCTTCTTGCTCTAAATCTTCATCATCTGTACCTTCAAGGTATACTTTTAAAAAGCCATCAAAAGTTATGATTTCTCCATTGGCTGTAAACTGCTCACTTACCGTATTAGAAGTGTTTATTTGAATTTTAAGATTTGTACGCTCTAATTGCGCATCACTCATTTGAGAAGCGATTGCTCGCTTCCAAATAAGATCATATAATCGTGCTTGGTCACGTTCCGCATTTACAGTATGATTTGCAAAATTAGTAGGTCTAATTGCTTCGTGAGCTTCTTGAGCACCTTTAGACTTCCCTTTATAATTTTTAGGATTACTATACTGAGAGCCATAAGCTTGTTCTATTTCTGCCTGAGCACCTTTTTTAGCTTCATCTGAAAGATTTACACTATCTGTTCTCATATATGTAATGAGTCCAGACTCATACAAACGTTGCGCATTACTCATAGTTCGGCTAACAGAAAAACCTAATTTGCGTGATGCTTCTTGTTGTAAAGTTGATGTTGTAAATGGTGCAGCAGGTGATTTTTTAGCTGGTTTTTTCTGTAAATCTGAAACCTGATAGCTCGCTTCAATATTGTTCTTTAAAAATTTAATAGCGTCTTCTTCAGTCCCAAAATTCTTAGGAAGCTTGGCTCTAAATGAGGAACCATTTTGAGTTGTAAACTCTGCATCAACTCTGTAGGAAGCCTCTGGCTTAAATCTTTCTATATCTCTTTCGCGTTCTACAATGAGTCTCACAGAAACGGATTGTACACGACCAGCAGATAAACCTCCTTTTACTTTTCGCCATAAAACTGGTGACAATTCATAGCCTACAATTCTGTCTAAAACGCGTCGTGCCTGTTGTGCATCTACCAAGTCATAATCTATACTCCTTGGGTTCTCAATAGCCTTTTTAATTGCAGTTTTGGTAATCTCATGAAAAACAATACGCTTAGTCTTTTCTTTATCTAAGTTTAATGCCTCTGCTAAATGCCAGGCAATAGCTTCTCCTTCTCTATCTTCATCACTAGCCAGCCATACCATTTCAGCTTTTTTAGCAAGATCCTTTAGTTTTTTAACAACCGCCTTTTTATCTTTAGAGACTTGATATTTAGGCATAAAATCTCCGTCTACATCAACACCTAACTCTTTAGAAGGTAAGTCTGCGATATGACCAAAACTAGACTCTACTTTAAAATCTTTACCTAGGAATTTTTCAATAGTCTTTGCTTTAGCTGGTGACTCAACAATCACAAGATTTTTCGCCATAATTTGGTTTTTTAAGGCTACAAATGTAATTGAATTTTTTAAAAAGAATATTGACCTTATAGTATCAATAAAAAAAATCCTGTGAAATTCACAATACTTTTTTCTGAACTATTTTGGTTTAGTATTGATATAAAAACGATTCTGAAAGGTCTTCTATATTTAATAAAACTTCGTTTTCATTTGGCATTTGCAAGTCAGAAATATCAAACGACACAACACGAGTAATTACTGCTAAACATGCTTCATTATTAGTGAAATTCAATTTTAAAAAACGTTGTATAGGACTCGATTCTGCAATATCTCCAGAATCCACAAGCGCAAATTCCCAAGATTCTCCATCACAACCAGAAGCACTAACCAGCAATTCTAGACAATTATCATTAAGTATTGCTTCTTGTATGGTTAAACTGTTTTCGTTATCAATTTCATTATATAACATTTGATTAATAACCACATTGTAGTCACATACTTCGTTAATAGGCAAGTCATCTTCATTACATGTAGTATTTACAAGTAATAATGCAAGACATAAAAAAGCAAGGAGTTTTGATTTTGAATTATTCATATCGCTTTTTTTATAAAGATGTAATAACTCATAATTGGTTGCGTCAAAGGATTATTAATCTTCTGTATAATTAAATACTTGTAATGAAGATTCTGGACTATCATTATCAAAACCAATCGTCTCTTTATATACTAAATAAACAGGATGGTAGACAAAAGCAGCTGTAAATAATGTCCCAATTCCACACAATAAAAAACCAACTATAGATGCTAGTAATGAGGAAATAATAATTAAACCAAACACTATGAGCCATTTTTTAGTTCCTAGTTTAAAGGCAAATGAAATAATATCTCCAACACCTAATTCTGGGTTGAAAGCAAAAAATGGCACAAAAAAGGTGAGCGGTACCATGACATAAAAAATAGGCAAATAACAAGCTAATGCTGCTACTGTAGCAATGGCCATACTTATAAACATTAAACCAATAAGCTTACCTATATGACGACCTTTAAAAAAATAGAAAAAATCAGAGGTTTGTACTTGTTCTCCATGATCTAGCATCTTAATGATTCTGTATAAAGCAGCATTAAGCGCCAGAGACAAGCCACCAAGTATAATCATAGCAATGAAGAAAAACAAAATATAACCTATTGAAAAACCAGCTATAAATGTGCTAAAAACTTCTGAATTAGAAGATTCTAAATTACCAGCCTGAGCAAAAATGAGCATGATAAAAGGTATGTAAACAGCAATGATAAAAGGTAACATTAACAGCATTACAAATAACTGATGTATTAAGCCTTGAATCCATGTCTTTTTAAAAAGCTCAAAAGAATCACTAAAAATAGTTCCAAAATCTAAGGGTTTATTTTCATTGATTTTATTTGAAATGTAATTGTGTAAATTCATAATAGTTGGTTTATTTATCTTCAAATATAATAGGTTTAAATGAAGATTAAACTACAATGAAGCCTGCCACTTTGTCATAAATCTGAAATAAAATGTATCTTTGCATGCTTATTGACATTGATATAGCTTTAAAGAAATTTTCGCTATTGCGGAAAATGAATATGGAAAAAATAATAGACGAAAATAAACAAGGAGAACTTCTAGAGTTAAAAGCAAAAGAAGGCAATCAGCGTAAACTTTTTATAGAAAGTTATGGTTGCCAAATGAACTTTAGTGATAGTGAAATTGTGGCCTCAATTTTATCTAAGGAAGGCTTTAATACCACTCAGAATTTAGAAGATGCAGATTTAGTTTTGGTAAACACCTGCTCTATTAGAGATAAAGCTGAACAAACAGTTAGAAAACGTTTAGAGAAATATAATGCTGTAAAACGTATTAACCCTAAAATGAAGATTGGTGTTTTAGGTTGCATGGCAGAACGTTTAAAGAGTAAGTTTTTAGAAGAAGAAAAAATGGTTGACCTCGTTGTAGGACCAGATGCTTATAAAGATTTACCTAATCTTCTGGCTGAAGTCGATGAAGGTAGAGATGCTATTAATGTTATTTTATCAAAAGAAGAAACCTATGGAGACATTGCTCCAGTTAGATTACATAGTAATGGCGTAACAGCATTTGTGTCTATAACTCGAGGATGTGATAATATGTGTACGTTTTGTGTGGTTCCATTTACAAGAGGAAGAGAACGTAGTAGAGAACCTCAAAGTATTATAGAAGAAGTTAATGACTTATGGAGCAAAGGGTTTAAAGAAGTTACTTTACTTGGTCAGAATGTTGACAGTTACTTATGGTATGGAGGTGGATTAAAAAAAGATTTTAAAAATGCTTCTGATCTTCAAAAAGCCACAGCTACAAATTTTTCTAACTTATTAGAAATGTGTGCAAAAGCGCAACCCAAAATGCGTTTTAGATTTTCTACATCTAATCCTCAAGATATGACTTTAGATGTTATTGAAACTATGGCTAAATACAAGAATATCTGTAATTATATTCACTTACCTGTTCAAAGTGGAAGTAATCGTATTTTAAAAGAAATGAACCGATTACACACTAGAGAAGAGTATTTTGAACTTATCGATAATATTAAACGATTAATACCAGACTGTGCAATTTCTCAAGATATGATTGCTGGTTTCCCAACAGAAACTGAAGAAGATCATAAAGACACCTTGAGTTTAATGGAGTATGTAAAATACGATTTCGGATTTATGTTTGCCTATTCTGAACGTCCAGGAACCATGGCTGCTCGTAAAATGGAAGATGATATTCCTTCCGATATTAAGAAAAGACGACTTAACGAGATTATACAATTACAGCAAGAACATAGTCTGTATAGAACGCAACAGCATATAGGTAAAGTTGAAGAAATCTTGATAGAAAAACAATCTAAACGATCAGATCAACATTGGGCTGGACGAAACAGTCAAAATACAATGGTAGTATTTCCAAAAGAAAACTATAACGTAGGAGATTTTGTTAAAGTTAAAATTACAGATTGTACAAGTGCCACACTGCTTGGTAACGCTGTAGAATTAAGTGAAAACAACTAACATGGAATCAATCCAAGCTATAAAACAACGATTTGGAATCATTGGTAACGATGCAAAGTTAAATCGTGCTATCGAGAAAGCTATACAAGTTGCTCCGACAGATATATCCATATTAGTTACTGGAGAAAGTGGAGTTGGTAAGGAAAGTATTCCGAAGATAATTCATCAATTATCACATAGAAAACATGGTAAATATATTGCTGTTAACTGTGGTGCAATTCCAGAAGGAACAATAGACAGTGAACTCTTTGGTCACGAAAAAGGTGCATTTACAGGCGCAACATCTACACGCTCTGGCTATTTTGAAGTCGCTGATGGTGGTACCATTTTTTTAGATGAAGTTGGCGAATTACCTCTAACAACGCAAGTACGTTTACTTAGAGTTTTAGAAAATGGTGAGTTTATAAAAGTAGGTTCTAGTAAGGTTCAGAAAACTGATGTTAGGATTGTGGCTGCAACCAATGTTAATATGTTTGAAGCCATTAAAAAAGAAAAGTTTAGAGAAGACCTTTACTATCGTTTAAGCACTATAGATATTCATTTGCCAGCACTTAGAGAGCGTAAAGATGATATTCATTTATTATTTAGAAAGTTTGCTAGTGATTTTGCATTAAAATACAAAATGCCAACCATTAAACTCGCAGATGAAGCTGTCTCAGTACTATTAAAACATCGCTGGAATGGTAACATTCGTCAATTAAGAAATATTGCCGAGCAAATTTCTGTTTTGGAGCAAAATAGAACAATAAGTGCATCAACATTACAAAACTATCTACCAAATTCTAACACTAATTTACCAGCTGTAATACATACTACAAAATCTGAGAGTGACTTTAGTAGTGAGCGCGAAATTTTGTACAAGGTTTTATTTGATATGAAAGCCGATTTAAATGATCTTAAAAAGCTAACCATGAAACTTATGAAACATGGTAATGCCACAGATGTTCAAAAGGAAAATGAAGGTTTAATACAAAAGATTTATGGTGGAGATGAAAGTAATTATGAAGAATCACCATCTAATATAGAAGTACTATCCATACCAAGTGAAACGTCTCATGAAGCCATATCATATGAGGACAACTCGGCAAACGAAGACAAGTATCATTTTGCAGAGGATGTGCAAGAAGAGGAAACTTTATCACTTCAAGACAAGGAGTTAGAATTAATTAAAAAATCTTTAGAGCGCCACAACGGAAAACGCAAATTAGCAGCTGCAGAACTCGGTATTAGTGAACGTACACTATATAGAAAAATAAAACAATTTGATCTTTAAGATAACATTATGAAGGCCGTTGAAATATTTATGATTCGTAAGTCGTTTAGACCTAATAGTTCTGAAGCCATTAGACAAGAAGCCGAAGATTTAATAAACGAAAAGCACTATCAAGGATATCGTTTAATTAATGTAGATTTTGATGTTGCCGACAATGCTGGCTATATTTATGCATTTATTACTATGAAAAAGCCTAATACGTATTAATGAAACGAGTATACAAATACCTTACTATTGGTTTATGTTTAGTGTTACTAGGCTGTGGAGCCTATTCATTTACTGGTGTACAAAATATTGATGCTGAAACATTCCAAGTTAACTATTTTCAGAACAATGCAGCATTGATTGAGCCAGAGTTAGACAGAGAATTTACATTAGCGCTTCAAAATTTAATTCAAAATCAAACCAATTTAAGCTTAGTAAATAGTGGTGGTGATTTAACGTACGAAGGTGAAATTACTGAATATCGTATCTCGCCAACAACAGCAACTGCAGATAGTAGAGCTGCTCAAAACAGATTATCTGTTTCTGTTAATGTACGTTTCTTTCATAAAAATGATGAAGAACAAGATTTTGAAGAACGCTTTTCTTTTTTCTATGATTTTGAAGGCGATACACAACTCATAGGTAGTGAGAGAGACACCGCATGGGAAGAAATCTTTGAGCGTCTAACACAAGATATTTTTAATAGATCCTTAGCCAATTGGTAATATGAATAAGGATAACTATATAAACTTACTTCAGCAGCCAAAAGTCCTATCAGAGGAACATGTTAGTGATTTGGCTTCATTGGTTTCAAAATTCCCTTACCTTCAATCTGCTAGATCGTTGTACCTTAAATCTCTTAAAGACCAAGAAAGTTTTAAGTATAATAAAGAATTAAAAACAACAGCAGCTTACACTTCAGATCGAAGTATTTTATTTGATTACATTACGTCTGAAACGTTCAATCAAAATGAAATTTCAAGGCAAATAAAACAAAATATCGAATTCTTAAAAACGATAGAAGTTACAGATGCAGATGATATTTCTGTAGATAAGAGTGTTTCCATCGCCTATGCTTTAAAGCAACAAATTAAGGATACAGAAGGTGTGTTAGACCCTAATTTATTTGAAAAGAAAAATCAGGAACAACAGCTATCAGAATCAAAACTCTTACACATAGATTCTGAAAACATTGAAGAATCACCAGAAGATATCTTAAAAATAGGAACACCTTTAAATTTTGACAAAAACGAAACGCATTCCTTTAGCGAGTGGTTAAAGATAACAAGTTTTAAGCCTATTGATCGTTCAAATGAAACAAAAAAAGTAGCACCTATAGACAGTAAGCTAAAACGAATAGATAAGTTTATTAGTGATAATCCTAAGATTTCACCGATTCAAAAAGCTTCAAAAAGCATGCAAACTCCTATGGCTATTTCAGAGCAATCAAGTTCTCAAGATGGTTTTATGACAGAGACTTTAGCAAGGATTTATTTAGAGCAAAAGAACTATGACAAAGCCATTCAATCTTATAAAATTTTAAGTTTGAAATATCCAGAAAAAAGTGGTTTCTTTGCAGACCAAATTAAAGCAGTAAAAGAATTACAAGACATAAATAATTTAAAGAAATGACAAATTTTACAATATTTTTAATCCTTATCGTTGTTGTGGCTTTCTTATTAGTAGTGGTTATAATGGTACAGAATCCAAAAGGTGGTGGATTATCATCGACGTTTGGAGGCGGAAGCTCTCAACAAATTGGTGGTGTAAAACAAACAGGAGATTTCTTAGATAAAAGTACTTGGGCATTAGCAACCTTATTATTAGTATTAATATTACTTTCTAACTTTGCTATTCCAGGAGCTGGTGGACAATCAGAATCTAAAGCTTTAGATGGAGAACAAACAACAAATACCATTCCTGCAACAACAACAAACACATTAGATGATGCAGTAACAACAGCAGCTGATTCTGCTCAGTAAAACTGACAAAACATTATAGTAAATGGTCAACTTAAACGTTGACCTTTTTTTATTTCTGAAACTTTGTCAGTTTAACTGTATTGGCATAATTTCTGAATAACGCTTTAGCGTTAAAACAAATTTTAATTAACTAAAAAATAAATAACAATGAGCGTAAACATTAGACCTTTAGCAGACCGAGTTCTTGTAGAACCTAAGGCCGCTGAAACTAAAACAGCTTCAGGAATTATTATTCCGGATAATGCAAAAGAAAAACCGCAAAAAGGAACTGTAGTAGCAGTTGGTACAGGAACAAAAGACGAACCATTAACCGTTAAAGTAGGTGACACTGTGCTTTACGGAAAGTATGGTGGTACAGACCTAAAATTAGATGGTAAAGATTATTTAATGATGCGTGAAAGCGACATCTTAGCAATTATTTAAGTCCATTTTCTGTCATTCCGCACTTGATGTGGAATGCCACCAATCTTAACTCAATTTTTAAATTAAATACAAATAGATTCCTGCTTTCGCAGGAATGACAAATAAAATTTTTCATTATGGCAAAAGATATAAAATTTGATATAGACGCTCGCGATGGATTAAAACGCGGTGTTGATGCATTAGCAAATGCAGTAAAAGTAACATTAGGACCTAAAGGACGTAATGTAATAATTAGTAAATCATTTGGTGCACCACAAGTTACAAAAGACGGCGTTTCTGTTGCTAAAGAGGTAGAGCTAGAAAATGAGCTAGAAAACATGGGAGCACAAATGGTAAAAGAAGTCGCTTCTAAAACAAATGATCTTGCAGGTGATGGTACAACAACTGCAACAGTTTTAGCTCAGGCGATAGTAAAAGAAGGTTTAAAAAACGTTGCTGCAGGTGCAAATCCGATGGATTTAAAACGTGGTATCGATAAAGCGGTTACAGCAATTACAGCTGACCTTGAAAAACAAGCTAAGAAAGTTGGTAACTCCTCTGAAAAAATTGAGCAAGTAGCCTCAATTTCTGCAAATAATGATAAAACCATTGGCGAATTAATCGCTACTGCTTTTGGTAAAGTTGGCAAAGAAGGCGTTATCACTGTTGAAGAAGCAAAAGGAACAGATACTTATGTAGACGTTGTAGAAGGTATGCAATTTGATCGTGGCTACTTATCACCTTACTTTGTAACTGATGCAGATAAGATGATTGCCGATTTAGAAAATCCATACATCTTATTATTTGATAAGAAAATTTCAAACTTACAAGAAATCCTTCCAATCTTAGAACCTGTTGCACAATCTGGTCGTCCATTATTAATTATTGCAGAAGATGTAGAAGGACAAGCTTTAGCAACATTAGTGGTAAATAAACTTCGTGGTGGACTTAAAATAGCAGCTGTAAAAGCTCCAGGATTTGGAGACAGACGTAAAGCCATGTTAGAAGATATTGCTATACTAACTGGTGGTACTGTAATTTCTGAAGAACGTGGATTTTCATTAGAAAATGCAGACCTATCTATGTTAGGTACTGCAGAATCTGTAATGATAGACAAGGATAACACAACCATTGTAAATGGTAGTGGAAAATCATCAGACATTAAAGCAAGAGTCAACCAAATAAAAGCGCAGATAGAAACCACAACTTCAGATTACGACAGAGAAAAATTACAAGAGCGTTTAGCTAAATTAGCTGGAGGAGTTGCTGTATTGTATGTTGGTGCAGCTTCAGAAGTAGAAATGAAAGAAAAGAAAGATCGTGTAGACGATGCTTTACATGCTACACGTGCAGCTGTAGAAGAAGGTATTGTTGCTGGTGGTGGTGTTGCCTTAGTAAGAGCTAAGAAAGTATTAGCCAAACTAGAAACAGAAAACCTAGACGAAACCACTGGTGTACAGATTGTAAATAAAGCTATAGAATCGCCATTACGAACTATTGTTGAAAATGCTGGAGGTGAAGGATCTGTGGTTATCAATAAAGTACTCGAAGGCAAAAAAGACTTTGGCTATGATGCTAAAAACGAAGCTTACGTAGATATGCTTAAAGAAGGGATTATAGATCCTAAAAAAGTAACACGTATTGCTTTAGAAAATGCCGCTTCTGTAGCTGGTATGATCTTAACAACAGAGTGTGCTTTAGTAGATATTAAAGAAGATACACCTGCAGCAGCTATGCCTCCAATGGGTGGCGGAATGCCAGGTATGATGTAGGTCGAGAGCCTCGACACCCAATAATAAAAAAACGCTTCAATTAATTTTGAAGCGTTTTTTTATGCCGTGGCTTTAAAATCATTTGGCTCTGATTTATTTAAAGTATGCTAATATATAGTATCTTAGAACTAAAGAACTTAAATACATACTTATTTACGTGTTGTGCTTCATTATTTCTCACTCAAACGGAATTAAATAATTGTTCTAACTTTAGAGAAACTTCCAACCAATGATAAAATTCTTTAGATTATCGAAACATCATTTTGCTGTCACATTGAGCGGAGTCGAAATGAAGCAAAATCAAAGTTCTGGTAGACCTTTGATTGAGATAGCCGCTAGCGGGAAAATATAAACCAAAAATATGATTAAGTTTTTTAGACGAATACGTTACAACCTTATGGAGAAAAATAAAACTGGAAAGTATTTTAAATATGCTATTGGGGAAATCATTCTAGTAGTTATTGGTATTTTGATAGCACTTCAGTTTAATAATTGGAATGAATCACGGAAAAGGGAACATCTCAAAAACCAATATGAGACATCATTAAAAATTGATTATGTAAAAGACACCATACAATTAAGAGAAAGAATTATTCAAAATCAAAAAATATTTGAATCCTTATCTGAAGCTTTCGATGAATTAGAGAAAACAACTTTTAAAACTTCTGATGAAGTCCTTTCGAAACTAATAGGAAATTTAGGGCTTAACTATAGAACGCTTAACACATACAATACTAACACCTTTAACCTTTTAATCTCTGGAGGGAATATAGATTTACTAGATAAAGAATTTCAGGAAGCTATAATGGAACTTAATAGACTTCAGCTTCATGAATTAAAAGTTTCAACCGTAAATCGAGAAAGTTTTATAGCGTATTCAACTAATTTTAGAATTAAACATCCACCACTAAAATTAAGAAATGAATCTTTACTTAAAGTTTTGCATAAAGATATAGATACTAAACAAATACCTAAAGATTTATATACTCTTTTAGAAAGAAAAGGATATGGAATAATCAGATATTTAGAACTTTCAAATAAAGTTTTAAAACAAACTAGGTTGGTCTTAACCCTTTTAGAAGACTCTGTTGAATAACAATTATTTTGATTAAAAAATTATAACATAACGAAAGCACAACAACGTGTATAATTAATAGCTCACTCTACACAACACTTCACTAAACTCATAGCATCTTTTATGATAACTAAGTGAAAATCTATTTTTTAATGATTTACACTTCTAAAATGATACTTGTTTTAGTTGCTCCGTATTGAGACATCTTTTCTAGAAAAGCTATTAGATGCTTATTGTTTTTAAAATAACCTAAAACACAAAGACAATCATCACCAGTAATTCTATCGCAACTTTGTACTTCTTCCATCTCACGAATTTTGTCTAAAACATTTGGTCTTCCACTAAGTCCTTGATGCATCACTAAGGTGATATAGGCTTTGGTCTCTATACCTAATTTTTCATGATTCACTTTTAAAGCATAGCCTTCTATAACACCATCATCTTCTAGTTGCCTAACTCGTTTACCTATAGCTGGTGCAGACAAGCCAACGTTTTTTCCAATATTGGCGAAGCTTTCCCTAGCATTAATTTTTAGCATTTCTAGTATCTTTTTATCTAAACCGTCCATTTTTAATCAAAATTATAATAGTTTTTATTCGATATAATCGAATGCAAATATAATATTTTAAATTCGATAATAAACTAATATTGGTATTATGCTTTCTATATTTGTATTATTGAGCTTACACAGTTAGGCTTTTAGTTTTATTAACAAACAAAAAAGATAAATCATGAGTCCATTTTTAATTGATTGTATTGGTTACGGAGGTTTAGTCATAAACTTATATTCAATGTCTACTAAAGGTGAATATAAACTAAGGTTAATCTCACTAGTCGCTAATATAATTTACATTTTATATGGTGCATTAATTAGTGCAACTCCTATAATCGTAGGTTGTACCATTGCTGTATTATTACATGGTTATCATATAAGAAGAATACGAATAAATAAGAAAAGTTATGATTAAAATACAACGAGCTAGTAAAGAAGATGCAGGTGTTTTAGCACTTTTAGGCAGACTAACTTGGGCTGAATCTCATGGTCATTATATTGAAGATAAAAACGATGTATTAACATACCTTAACGAGAATTTTTCGGTTGCTAAGACAAAACAGAATATAAACGATCCTAAGCAACGCTTCTATATTATTTACTCTAACGATTTACCTGTTGGTTATGCCAAATTAGTATTGAATACATCAAACAAAAATGTAACATCACAAAACAATTGTCAATTAGAACGAATTTTTATTCTAAATGATTTTATACCTTTAAAAATTGGACAGCAGTTACTAACTTTTGTTGAGGAACAAGTAAAACAATTACAATTAGACACCTTATGGTTAACTGTTTATATAAAAAACAAAAGAGCCATTAGATTCTACGAAAAAAATAAATTTAAAAATGTTGGAGACTTAAACTTTCTTGTCAATGGTAAGGCATATGAAAATATAGTGTTTTCAAAAAATATTTAGGCAAACTGTACTATTAAAGTTTATGAATAAAAAAAACTCTACTTCCTAAAATTCTCTAGCCCAATGTTAAGCCACTCAAAATATTCGTCAGCATTTGGTGTATATGCTGTAGTATGATTAAGCATTTGCATATTATGATCTAACAACACATAAAATGGCTGTGAGTTATTCTGGAAATTAATGGTTTGCAGTGTTGCCCATTTATCACCAATGGTTTTAATACGCTTTTTGTTTCCATTTGGTTTTATATAATCAAATTGCTCTTCTTTAGGTAGTTCTTTTCTGTCGTCTACGTATAATGAAATAATAATATAGTTTTCCAAAAGCATATCATAAACCTTAGATTTGCTCCACACCTGCTCTTCCATTTTTCGGCAATTTACACAAGCCCAACCTGTAAAGTCTAGCATTATTGGTTTATTAGCAGCCTTAGCAGCTGCAATACCTTCATCTAAATCTTTATAGCAATTGAGGTCTAAAGGACACTCAGAATCTTTGTCATATATACTATAAAACATTGGTGGCGGAAATCCGCTAAGTAACTTTAAGTTAGCATATTTAGTATTCGTTACGCCTGGTATTAAATAAATTACAAAAGCTAAAAATAGAATACCTGTTGTGATACGACCTTTGCCTAATTTTAATAACGGACTATCGTGAGGAAACTTAATTTTACCAAATAGATAAAGCACTAAACCTATTCCTATTATGATCCAAAGCCCAATAAATATTTCGCGCTTTAAAAGTCCCCAATGTTCAACCAAATCTGCATTAGAAAGGAATTTTAATGCTAATGCCAACTCAATAAATCCTAGGACTACTTTTACAGTATTTAACCACCCACCAGATTTTGGTAAAGAGTTTAACCATTTAGGAAACATAGCAAATAAACTAAAGGGTAAGGCTAATGCTAAACCAAATCCACTCATTCCTAATGTGAGCTGTGTGGCACCACTATCGGTTCCTAGAGAACTACCTAATAAGGTTCCTAATATTGGACCTGTACATGAAAACGACACAATAGCTAAGGTTACAGCCATAAAAAAGATACCTATAATTCCTCCTATACTATTGGCTTTACTATCTAAAGCATTACTCCAAGATGCTGGTAAAGTGAGCTCGTAATAGCCAAAGAATGAAAAAGCAAATGCTACAAAAATGACGAAGAAAATAATATTCAAAGTAACATTTGTAGAGATGTTATTTAAAATTTCTGGATCTGCTGAGTCTAATACGTGAAAAGGTAGGCTCAATAAGAAATATATGAGAAAAATAAAAAAGCCATAGAGTACAGAATTGAAAACACCTTTTTTGTTATCTCCTGAACTCTTTGTGAAAAATGAAACCGTTAATGGAATCATTGGAAATACACATGGTGTTAACAAAGCTATAAAACCTCCTAAAAATCCAAGAAAAAATATAGTGAGATTACTTTTCTCTTTAATATCTTGCTTTTCGTAGTTCTCTTTACCTTTGACATTAAGATTAAGATCATTAGAAAATTGAAGGCTTGTGTTATCTATATTCTGATCATTAGTCGTAAGATTTTCGCCTTTCAGATTCATTTTAAAAACCTTGTCACCTTTTACACATTGTTTATCATCACAGGTCATGTAATATACTTCGGCCTCAAAAACAGCATCTTTATTAGTAGTCTCAAATTTCTGAATAAATAAAGCTTCATTACTAAAATACTTTACATCTACTTTAAACACTTTATCAAAAACTGGTGAAACTTTGGGTTCTGAAGTTTTACCTATTAACTTAATATCAGCATTAGTAAACACAAACTCTGTTGATGGTGGACCATCGGCTTCTTCTTGAGAGTACAGATGCCAACTTTCGTCTATGGTAGCATAAAACTCGGCTTGGTATTCATTATTGGATAATTTTTTTACTGTACTCGTCCAAGTCACTGGTTCTAATATCCCAGAAGTTTCTATTGGATTACTAAAAATATTACCTTCATTATTTGCTTCCTCTTTTGTGTCGGAAGAGCTATTAAGTTTAAACTCTAGAACGGTAACATCTGGCGGAAGGCATTTTTCATCATCACATGACATAAATTCAACTTCACCTTTAACGATATCTAATTCTGAATTAAGAATCTTTACACGTTGTCTAAATTCTGCTCTACCAGAGAAGTATTTTATTCGCATTTGAAAAACAGGATCATCTACTTCTTCACCATCAGATTCTGAAGTATCTCCGACTAATTCATAATTAATATTTTCTTCGTAACTAAAAGTGGTAGCAATAGGACCACCTTCTGGCACATTTTGAGAGTATAAATGCCAGCCTTTGTCTATAGTAGCTACAGAAATTAAATCAAACTCTGTGTCAGATATTTTTTCAACAGATGTTTCCCAAGATACTGGCTCAAAAATTTGGGCATTTAACGATAAACCCAAAATTAAAGTGATTAGAAGAAAGGCAGTTTTTTTCATAAATTATCTATGTGGACTATTACAAATGTATTTATTACAAGTAACTTTAGTTATAAAGCTTTGCTAAAATAAAAAAGCAATATACAATATGTCGAATATATACAATGAGGATAACAAAAAAAGCCGAACAATATGTTCGGCTTTAATGTATAGTATTTCTTAGCTACGATTTTGCTTTAACCTCTAACCCCTTATGTTTCCATTTAGAGATACCTCCATCTAAATCATAAATTTTAACAAAGCCTGCATCTTTTAGTTTTTTAGCACATTTTGCACTACGTCCACCAGATCTACAGTATAGCACAACAGGTTTACTTTTATCCAAATCTTTAATATCGTCTTCAAAAGTTGGTGAGCTATAATCGATGTTTTGAGAATGTGCTATGTATTCTGCACTATATTCTTCTGGAGTTCTTACATCTACAAGTTGGACATCTTCTGACTCAATTAGAGCTTGCATTTCTTCTGGTGAAACAAGTTTTACTTCGCCTTTTTGTTCTTTTGCACAGCTTACCATTAAAGCAGTAATGCAAAGTAATGTTATTAGTTTTTTCATGTTATAATAGTTAGATTGATGAAATTTCACCTTCCCATTCCGTAATGCCTCCTTTTAAATTAAATGCATTTTCGAAACCAAGTTGATTCATAATAGCACATGCTTGTCCGCTTCTTCCTCCTGCTTTACAATACACAAAATAATTTTTAGACTTATCTAATTGCTCTATACTATTGATAAATTCCTGACCTCCATAGATATCAATATGTATTGCATTAGGTATAACACCTTCTTCTACTTCAGCTATCGTTCTAACGTCTAAAACAACTGAATTAGTATCTGCATGTAGTTGTTTTGTCCAATCTTCTTGTGATAAATCTGCCATTATACACCGTTTAGGTTAAACAAAATTAACATTTCCTTATGATATAGACGAAAAAAAAACCGAAGTGTTACACTTCGGTTTAAAATTTTAACATTATAGCAAATTATACTTTAATGGAGCAACCAATGGCTCTGGTCTCAGAAGTTTTCACCTCGTTACCGCTCATTAGTGCATCTACAGCTTCTTCAACATATTTTGTAGTCACAGCTGAAGCATCTCTATGATTATCATCAATTGCACCAATATATTTTACTTCATTACCTTTTTTAGTTTTCTGTAATACATATACATGTGGTGTTTTAGTAGCACCATATAAGGGATAAATTTTCTGACCTTTATCCATTAAATAAGGAAAAGTAAACCCTTTTTCCTTGGCTCTAACCTTCATTGCAGCCATATTATCTCCTGGCTTTACATCAGTATTATTTGGCATAATAGCTATTACAGGATAACCTTTGTCTGAATATTTTTTATTAAGTGCTTCTATTCTATCCTCATAGGCTACTGAATAAGGACACGTATTACAAGTAAAGACTACAATAAATCCCTTAGCATCTTTGTAATTAGACAAAGACACCATCTTACCATCAATATTTTCTAATTTAAAATCTGTTGCAATATCGCCTACTTTATAACCAGGTCCATCAGTAATTGGTGTAAAAGCTGTTAAAGTTAGTATTGCTACAAATGCAAAAAGTGTTTTAAGTGTTTTCATAAGTATTTATTTAATAAATTGTTTTAATTCGGTTTCTAATTCGCTGTATGTAAAAGATCGCTCATAAAATTTACGCTCATTAGAATTATAAATAATTGTTGCTGGTATAGCTCCAGACCAGTTTTTATTAATGGCTGGAATCCAAGTATTCATATCTAAATCGTCAAAGGCAATGACTTTAGATTTTAGTTTATTCTCTTTTATGTAAGGTTTTAATTTAGTCTCATACTTTCTTGGAAAGTCTAAGCTTACTAATATTACTTCAACATATTTATTTTTATAGGCCTCACCTATTTGTTCAAAATAAGGTAATTCTTTAACGCATGGTCCGCACCAAGTAGCCCAAAAATTAACGATATAAGTTTTATCATCTTTTTTATTTAGGTAAGGTTTTAAGCCATCAAAATCAACAATAACTAAGTCATCATTTGTGGTCTCTAAGACATCAATTGTAGCAATAGGATTCTCTTTTTTTTGATCGTTTTTACAGGATAGCAAAAGACAAAATATAAAAACTGATACATATCTCATGCTATAAAAATAAAGCCTTCCTACTACTGACCGTAATTTTTAACAAAAAATTATCGAATTGTATTATGAGTTAATGATTAACAATGATTACATTTGTATATACAATTGTTGTATATGCAAGAGTTAAAATCGTTATTACAAACTAAATCTGACATGCCTTTACAGAAACAAGCAGTCATAAATTTGTTTTTATCCTCAAGTCATGTAAAAGACATATTAATTAGTGCTTTAAAACCACATGATTTATCACTAGAGCAATTTAATGTATTACGTATATTGAGAGGTCATAACAAAGTGTCTGTTAACCTTCAAGATATTCAATGCAGAATGGTAAATAAAATGAGTAACACTACAAGATTAGTAGATAAGCTAATTAAAAAGAACTTTGTAACTAGATCAATTTGCTCCTCCAATAGACGAAAAGTAGAGATAACAATTACTAATAATGGATTATATATTCTTAAAAATTTAGATGAGATTATTGAACAAGCAGAAAATAATGCTACCAATAATTTATCTAATGACGAACTTGTACAATTAAATAGAATTTTATCAAAAATTAGAACATAAAACATAAATTAAACACACATTATGAAAAACAGAATTTTTAAATCAGTATTCATTTTCGCATTAGCAATTTCATTCGTTTCCTTTACAACCGTTAAAGAAAAAGTAATCAAAGTTAAAGACAGTAAAGTTACATGGATTGGTCATAAAGTAACAGGAGAACACACAGGCACAATTGATGTTAAAGAAGGCATATTAATTTTTAGTGAAGACCAATTGGCAGGTGGAAATTTTACCATAGATATGACTACAATAAATACTACTGACTTATCTGGTGGTGGAAAAACAAAATTAGATGGACATTTAAAATCTGCTGACTTTTTCGGTGTAGAAAAGCATCCAACAGCTACTCTAGTTTTTAGTAATGTTACCAAAAAAGGAGACGATTATTTAGTAAGCGCAGATTTAACTATTAAAAACATCACAAACCCTGTGAAATTTAAATTAACTATGGATGGCAATAAAGCGACAACTGCTTTTAAAGTAGACCGAACTAAATACGATATAAAATATGGATCAGCGAGTTTTTTCGATGGCTTAAAAGACAGAGCAATCTATGATGAGTTTGACTTAAATGTAACTCTTGTATTCTAGATTATGATTGATTAATAGCAATTTAGGTCTTAGATTCCTGCCAAAGGGCAGGAATCTTTTATTTTTTATCTATTTTATTTGAATTAAATATTTTGATGATTATATTTGAGCATTAAATGAAATCAAAAACAGTACATACTTGGTGGTGGAATTCTCGAAACTCAACTTTCGTGAGCTAGTCCATTACTATATTTAAAATATATAAGGCTTGTCTTCACGACAAGCCTTTTTTAATTAATAAAATTAAGCCAAGTCCTCTCTCTTCTGGAGAGAGAGGATTTAGGAGAGAGGCATGAAAACATTTAGTCTATACACACATTACAAGAAAATATTAGCTGATACGATTACACCTGTAAGTATCTACCTTAAAATAAGAGATCGCTTTCCAAACAGTATTTTATTAGAGAGTAGCGATTATCATGCAAATGATAATAGTTTCTCATACATCTGTTTTAATCCTATTGCCAGTATTAAAGTAGAAAACGACAGAATTGAACAGGTTTTTCCTGATGGTAGTACTAAAAGCAATAATGCAGATAACGTTGATGTAACCTACGAAATTCATAAGTTCACGCAACGCTTTAAAGTAGATTCTGACACCGATTTTAAGTTTATTAATAATGGTATATTCGGTTACACGTCATATGATGCTGTAAAATATTTTGAAGACATAGACATCTCAAAAAAATCAGATTCATTGGTTATCCCAGATATTTATTATGCGGTTTATCAAAATATCATAGCCATAAATCATCATAAAAACGAAGCTTATATTTTTGCACATTGTTTTGACATAGAAAACAATATTGATGAAATTTTACAGCTCATTGTTACCAAAAATTATGCTACATATCCATTCTCATCAGAAGGCGGAATTAGTTCAAATTTAACTGACGATGACTACAAAGAACATGTTGCGCTTGCCAAAAAACATTGTGCTAGAGGTGATGTATTTCAATTAGTGTTATCTAAGAATTTCTCACAAGGATTTAAAGGTGATGAATTTAATGTCTATAGAGCTTTGCGAAGTATTAATCCATCGCCATATTTATTCTATTTTGACTATGGTGATTTTAAAATATTTGGAAGTTCACCAGAAGCTCAATTAGTAGTAAATGAAGGTAAAGCCGAAATTCATCCCATTGCTGGAACTTTTAAAAGAACAGGTGATGATTTAAAAGATGCTGAGCTAGCCAAACAACTAGTAGCTGACGATAAAGAAAATAGTGAGCATGTCATGCTAGTTGATTTGGCACGGAATGATTTGAGTAGACATGGTAGTGAAGTCTCTGTAGAGAATTATCGTGAAGTTCAGTTTTTTTCGCATGTGATCCATTTAGTAAGCAAAGTAACTGGGCAAAAACATAATAATGTTTCTACAATGCAAGTCGTTGCAGACACCTTTCCAGCAGGAACATTAAGTGGAGCACCTAAACATATGGCAATGCAATTAATAGAACGATATGAAAAAACCAACCGAACCTTTTATGGAGGAGCAATAGGTTTTATGGATTTTGAAGGAAACTACAATCATGCTATAATGATACGCACATTTCTAAGTCAGAATCATAAATTACACTGGCAAGCTGGAGCTGGTTTAGTCTCAAAATCAAATGCAGAAGACGAATTACAAGAAGTATATAATAAATTAGGTGCTTTAACAAAAGCAATTGAACTGGCTGAAGAAATATAAAAAACTGTCATTCCGCACTTGATGCGGAATCCATTATAAATAGAGTTAAAAAATAAAAAGATTCCTGCCTTCGCAGGAATGACAAAATAAAATGAAAATATTAGTAATAGATAACTACGACAGCTTCACTTACAATCTGGTTCATTATTTAGAGGACTTGGATTGTGAAGTAACTGTAAAACGAAACGATCAGTTATCGTTAGAAGAAGTTGATACATTTGATAAAATTGTGCTCTCTCCAGGTCCAGGAATTCCAGATGAAGCTGGATTATTGAAACCAATAATTGAACAATATGCATCATCTAAAAGTATTTTAGGAGTCTGTTTAGGTCAACAAGCTATTGGTGAAGTTTTTGGCGGAAAGCTTGTCAATTTGGATGAAGTATATCATGGTGTAGCAACAGAAGTGACTATTATAGTTGATGATGAATCACTTTTTAATGGTTTAGATAAGACTATTGAAGTAGGTCGCTATCATTCTTGGGTGGTTGATGCCGATTTACCAGAAAGTCTTGAAGCTACTTCTTTTGATAAAAATGGTCAAGTGATGTCCTTACGCCATAAAACCTATGATGTAAAGGCAGTTCAATATCATCCTGAATCAGTTTTGACACCTAATGGAAAGAAAATACTAGAAAACTGGTTGAAGGATTAGAGATTAGAGATTAGAGATTAGAGATTAGAGATTAGAGATTAGAG
>NZ_JAVRIA010000011.1:0-38351 GCF_031846265.1 Microcosmobacter mediterraneus
AGACTAATAATCCAAAATTAACACAACCTGTAACCGTATTTTCAACTTTAACAGTAATAATTTGAATATTTGGTGTAGTGTTCATGTAACCATCTGCTAAAGGGTTTGTTCCGTTTTGAGCATCTGTAATATTCTCATAATAAGTAACAATAACATCAGATTGACCATTAATGATTTCAACTGATTTATCTGAAAGATTAAATGACGTTAAACCATCTGGTGTTATATCATCACATGCCTCTAAAGGTGGAACATTAGTGGCTGTAGGAGCTGGATTAACTATTAATTGAAAAGAAATAGTTTCGTAGCAATTAGGATTAAGACCATCTTCAATTCTAACAAAAATGGTTTGAGGGTTAGAGGTATTAGTATAAAGGTTTGGTAGTGCTCCAGTATTTGTATCTGCATCAGATTGATCTAAATGATATGTTACATTTAATCCCATTTGAGCACCAACAATAATTGGAGTTTGAACGGATAAATCAAATTGTTCAAAACCATTATTACTAAAGTCGTCACAGTCTACTAAATCATCTGGCTGGACAGGAACAATACCAGAACCTACTTCTAAATTAGCAGTTCCTGTTCCGAAGCAATTAGGATTACCATCGTTTTGAATTCTAATAAAAATAGTTTGCGGATTAACTGTATTTGTAAAAAGAGGTCCTATTGCGTTAGTATTCATATTTGCATCATCTTGCGATGCATGATATGATACTGTAACTCCTGTTTGACCTCCAATAGCTTGAGCATCTAGCGTTGACAAATTAAACTCTGTGAATCCATCAAGTACAGCATCATCACATAAAAAATAATCAGTTACAGTATTTACTATTGGATTAGTAAAAAAAGTAACCTCAACCTCATCAGTTTCTGTACATCCAGAATCTGTAACCGAAACTAAATACGTACCAGAATCTGGCGAACTTACTGTTAAGGTTGGATTTGTTTCACCAGTTAAAGGAATACCATCTAAAAACCATTGATAGGTTGCTGTTGATGGCGGAACAGTAGCATCTAAAATTACATCAGCATCACCTTCACATAAATCTATATCATCACCTAAATCTACTGTAAACGGACTATCTGTTGTAACCGTTACATCGTCAGTTACTACAACTATATCACTATTACAATTAGTGTAAGTTACTCTGGCTGTATAAGTTGTAGATGGATCGGTTGGACATACTTGAAAATCTGGATTAGTACTTAATACTGCTCCTGTATCATCTAACCAAGCAAAATCTACAATACTAGGACCAGCTGGAGTAAAGCGCCATGCTTCTTCTGAAGTTGTCCAAGGCGAATCTGAAGTATTACGTCCAGGAGGAACAAAGGCTTGATTTCCTGCATCATTTTGTATACCAACCACTGCATTACCACTATTCCAAGAAGTACAGGTTGGCTTATTTTCTATATAAATATCTATAACATTTGTGGTCTCATAAAAAACAGCCATGTGAGTTGCTTCCAAGTTATTACAAGTCGTTGAGTACATAGGCACCTGATAAAAACTTACAGCTAATACTCTATTAGGTTCATCTCCAATAATTTCCCAAGCAATTTCTTCTACATTACTTGGAACTGGATCAATATCATGACAAGGTGTAAAAATGTTAGCCTCTGCTAAAGCTTCATCAGTATTATTAGGTAAATTGTCACTAAATCCAAAATCGTTAGAACCTATGCCTGTATCACCAGGATTTACATCAAACCTAATAACACCATTAGAACCAACTTGGAATTGTGTTTCAATACCATTGAAGAAACAAAAATCAAAAGGTAAATTTTCTACATTAGACCAAGCATCATCTTGATTTGGGTTTAGAGAATTGGTCAATCCATTGAAGGGAAATGGTGGTACAAAAGGAATTTGAGATATGTCATAGGTATTGGTTTCACCAATATCTAAAAACGTAGCTGATAAATCTACACAAGAACCAGCACAATCAATAGCAACATCATCTCCTGCATCTACAAATGGATTACCTGGAGTAGAGGCACCAACGATAACCGTAACATTTATATTGTTTGTACTTGAACATCCAAGTGGATTAGTATCAGTTATAGTTAATGTTACATTATATATACCATTAGCTGTATAAACATAGTTTACAGATTGGCCAGTAGTAGAATCACCATTTCCGAAATCCCATAAATAAGTAGCTCCTGTTCCGTCTACTGAAAACGTTCCACTACCATTAAATAAAATTGACTCTGCAACATCTGCATTAATTGTATTAGTTGTATCAGCTGCAGGAGTTGAGCTATCAAAATTAGCTACAATATTTTGACATGGTGTTACACAAGAAATTGTGGCTTCCCATCCAGTTGTCGTAGACATGGCATTAGATGAAAACTCGACGGTTAAACATCCAGAGGCGTTAGAATCTGAAGCTTGAACTAATCCTGGACCAGCTACACCCGAAAAACTACCTAATGGTGGCGCTGAAGTATCATCACCATCATATATAGTTATAACATCATTCATTAATTGAGTACTAAATACTGTAAAATCTAGTTGGATTTTATCTCCAACATTTTCTGGGCAAATAGTTGTTACTAAATTTTCGTTATCACCATAAGTACCAGAAGGTCCTCCAGAATCGTAAAATACACCAGAGCATTGGTTAAATGTTCCGTTTGTCATATTAATATCCTGAGCGTTTAAACTAAAAGACAAACAAGATAATAGTGCAAGAGTAAGTAAACGTTTTATCATGATCTTTTAGATTATTCGAATTGAGATTTAATAACTATTAAGTATTGCGTATTATCAACCCTTACTGTTGTAGATTCTTTAGAAAAAAACGCAAACTGATATTTTAAAGGGTTAAATGTTGTCTTGTTAAATGACAAATCTCGTTGAAGAGATAAATTAAAATTTCTATTAAGTGGCACAGAAGATAAATTCCTGAAACTCGATAACTTTTTTCCTGGTAATTCTAAAATTTCAACTCTATGTCTTAGGATGTTCTTTAGATCTTTTAATCGTTGAGGGTTATTGAGAATAAGTTTCTCAGTTTCTGTACCATACACCTCTTTAATCTGTTGTAATTCTTTAACTGTTAGTGGAGCATCTATATTATCTGCATAAACTACATGTTTGGAATGAGCTGCTTTTTTTTGAGTCTGTGCATATATAAAAGTGCTACAAGAAAAGAGCAGTATACAGACAGTAATTAGGGACTTCTTCATCATTAATTAGTCGTTAAAGTTGAATTTCGAAAATTAAGAAAATTTTAGCTTAACCACTGTTACTTTATCTAGGATAATAACAGTTCATCTATATAACATGTTAAATAACTAATCTCCTACCCTTTTATGCATTTTTTTATTGTGTATCTTTGCAGTCCATTTATTGTAAGCAAATCAACAATGAAGAACGATATAGAAGATTTTGACGCTATAGGGAACGATCATATAGGTACATCTAGTGATACACCTATACGAAAAGATGCTTTTAAACTTAGCACAGATGAAAAGATTGATATCATAAAAGATGATGTTCGTCATATCATGGAAACGCTTGGTTTAGATTTAACTGATGATAGTTTGAGTGGTACACCAAACCGAGTAGCTAAAATGTTTGTTAAAGAAATATTTGGTGGTCTACGTCCTGAGAAAAAACCTAAAGCTTCAACTTTTGAAAATAAGTATAAGTATGGCGAAATGCTTGTTGAAAAAAACATCACTGTATATTCAACTTGCGAACATCATTTATTACCAATTGTTGGTAAAGCACATGTAGCATACATCTCCAATGGTACTGTGGTTGGTCTATCTAAAATGAATCGTATTGTAGATTATTATGCTAAACGACCACAAGTTCAGGAAAGACTAACTATTCAAATCGTAAAAGAACTTCAAGATGTTTTAAACACTAAAGATGTTGCTTGTGTTGTAGATGCCAAACATTTATGTGTAAATTCTAGAGGAATCAGAGATGTTGCTAGTAGTACTGTAACTTCAGAATTTGGTGGCAAATTCAAAGAAAAAGAGACTCGCAGAGAATTTTTAGACTATATTAAACTAGATACAAAATTTTAGTTTGTTGATTCTTTTTTAGTTGATTAGATTTGTTACGATTTAAACGTCTAATTTAACACCATGCAAGCCTACCAAAATCAAGAGATTAAAATTTACAATTCCTTATCAGGTAAAAAGGAAGTCTTCAAACCTATTAACGATGGTTACGTTGGTATGTATTCCTGTGGACCTACGGTTTACAGTAATGTACATTTAGGTAACGTAAGGACGTTCATGTCTTTTGATATGATTTATCGTTACCTACTACACATAGGTTTTAAAGTGCGTTATGTTAGAAATATAACAGATGCTGGTCATCTTACTGATGATGCTGATACTGGAGAAGATAAAATTGCCAAAAAAGCACGCTTAGAAAAAATAGAGCCTATGGAGGTAGTACAGCGCTACACTGTAGATTTTCATAATATTCTAAATAAATTAAATTTTTTGCCTGTAAGTATAGAGCCAACAGCAACTGGTCATATCATAGAACAAATAGAAATTATTAAAACTATTATTGATAAAGGTTTAGCTTACGAAGTTAATGGCTCTGTATATTTTGACGTGTTAAAATACAATGAAACTAAAACCTATGGGATTTTAAGTAAACGTAACGTCGAAGACCTTATTCACAATACTAGAACATTAGATGGCCAGAGTGATAAAAAGAATCCACAAGATTTTGCACTCTGGAAAAAGGCTGAACCGCAACACATCATGAGATGGCCTTCGCCTTGGAGTGATGGTTTTCCTGGTTGGCATTTAGAGTGTACAGCAATGAGTACTAAATATTTAGGTGAGAAATTTGATATTCATGGTGGTGGAATGGATTTAAAATTTCCGCATCACGAATGTGAAATTGCTCAAGCCGAAGCATGTAACGATGAATCTCCTGTAAATTATTGGATGCATGCTAACATGCTTATTATGAACGGTAAAAAAATGGCGAAATCTACTGGAAATTTCATACTTCCTAATCAGATATTTTCAGGAGATAATGAACATATCACTAAGGCATTTGCACCAAGTGTGGCTCGTTTTTTTATGTTACAAGCTCACTACAGAAGCATCTTAGATTTCACCAATAACGGTTTACTAGCAAGTGAAAAAGGATTCCATAGATTAATGGATGCCATTAATAACATAGATAATCTTTCACCTTCAGAGGATTCATCATTAGATGTAGATGCTTGGAGACAAAAGTGTTACGATGCTATGAATGATGACTTTAACTCTCCAATCCTCATTGCACATTTGTTTGATGCATCAAAGTATATTAATCAAATTAAAGAAGGAAAAGCCACAATAACCAAATTACATTTAGAGCTACTAAAGACAACCATGCACCAATTTACTTTTGACGTTTTGGGTCTAGAAAATGTTTCTAAATCTGAAGTTGGTACAGACAAATTATCTAGCGCTGTTGACTTATTAATTAGATTAAGACAAGATGCTAGAGCTAATAAAGATTTCGCACTTTCGGATAAGATTAGAGATGAGCTTGCTGAAGCAGGAATTCATCTAAAAGATGGTAAAGACGGAACTTCTTTTTCAACCAATTAAATATGAAATCTCTAGTAATTGCACCTTTCTTATTTTTAATTAAGGTCTACCAAACATTACTATCACCTATATTACCAGCAACATGTAGATATCAACCAACGTGTTCTCACTATTCTGCTGAAGCTTTAAAGAAACATGGTTTACTTAAAGGTGGAAAATTAGCAGTTAAAAGAATTTTTAGTTGTCATCCATGGGGCGGAAAAGGTTTTGATCCTGTTCCTGATAAGGATGAATAAAATTTTCTTAATGCTTTTAAAGGTTCATCTTCAAAATAGTATATTTACTGCTTTCAAAATAACATGGTACACTTTTTAAAATTTGTTTGGGATCCTTCAAAAGGAATTGATTTAGGTTTTTTTACACTGCATTATTACAGTATGATGTGGATTGTTGCTTTTGTTATAGGTCTCTACATAATGAATAAAATTTATAAGAATGAAGAACAGACCAAAGAGTCTTTAGATTCGTTATTTATATATTCTGTTCTTGGTATTATGATTGGTGCTAGAATGGGACATGTTTTATTTTATCAACGCGAACTTTTTTCTGATGATTTCTTTAGTATTTTCTTACCATTTAGTTTTCAAGATGGATTTAGATTTACAGGATTTCAAGGATTAGCTAGTCATGGTGCAGCTATAGGTATGATTATTTCCATGTACCTCTACAATAAAAAGATATTAAAGAAAACCATCTTATGGATTTTGGACCGAGTTGTAGTTCCTGTGGCATTAGGTGCTGTCTTTGTCCGTTTAGGTAATTTTATTAATTCTGAAATTATTGGTAATAAAACCAATTCGGATTTTGGAGTTGTTTTCAAACAACTAAATGAAGATTTTGCACGTCATCCAGCTCAGTTATACGAAGCTGGTTGCTATATTGTTGTTTTCTTAATTTTACTCTTTACATATTGGAAAACTAAAAAAGCCAACCAAGAAGGATTTTTATTTGGATTCTTTTTAGTACTCTTATGGACTGTACGTTTCTTTGTTGAGTTTTTAAAAGAACCTCAAGGTGATGAATATATAACCATGTTTGGCCTCAATACAGGTCAGATGCTAAGTATTCCGTTTATTATTATCGGACTTTATTTTATGTTTGTTTATAAACCTAAGTCTAAAGCTTAATATGTCGTTGAGCAAGGCCATACTAACGTATTGCATGGTAGGATCTGTATTTTTCTACAGTTTTTCTTGTAAAGACGATAAACCAGTAAATGCAAAACCCTTAGAGGTGAAATTTAAAAAAGAAGGCCATTTACAACTTCTTAAAAACGATTCTATAATTACTTCTTTAGATATTGAAATTGCTGACGATGATTACCAAATTCAAACAGGGTTAATGTATCGTAGTAATATGGAAAACAACAGAGGTATGTTATTTATTTTTCCCAATGAACGCCCTCGAAGTTTCTATATGAAGAATACGAGAATTCCTTTAGACATTATCTATTTTGATACTAATAAAAAACTTGTGAGTATTCAAAAAGATGCTAAACCTTTTGACGAAACCTCTTTACCTTCTGATGGTATTGCACAATATGTACTCGAGGTAAATGCTGGCTTAACTGATGATTGGAATTTACAAGTTGGTGATCAATTTAGGTATAATAAATACTAGTAATTATTCTTTAACTAAAAAAGCTTTCTATTTAAAATAGAAAGCTTTTTTGTTTCTGAAATACATTCAGAATGATAATTATTTTGAAGTTTATGCTTCAGCTAATTCTTCTTCTTTTTTATCTTTTAATGATTCTGCAGCATCTCCTTTGCGAGCTGTATCGTACATAATTGGTGTGGCAATAAACATCGATGAGTATGTACCAACAATAACACCAACAATTAATCCAAATAAGAATCCTCTTAACGAATCTGCACCTAATAAAAACATGGCTAATAACACCACTAACGTAGTAAGCGATGTATTTAATGTTCTACTTAATGTGCTGTTTAGCGACGCATTAATGGTTCTGCCAAAATCCCAATTGGTATGTTCATTTAAGAATTCTCTAATTCTATCAAACACAACCACTGTATCATTTAAGGAGTAACCAATAACCGTTAATATTGCTGCTATAAAGGCTTGATCGATTTCCATACTAAATGGCATAAACTTCCATGTTAATGAGAAAATACCTAACACAATTAGTACATCATGAAATACTGCTGCAACTGCACCAAGAGAGAACTGCCATCTTTTAAATCTGAATAAGATATATAAGAATACAACTACTAATGATCCTAAAATTGCCCAAATTGATGACGTTTTAATATCATCTGCAATTGTTGGACTCACTTTACCAGACATCATCTTACCAACTTTAGCTTCACCAGATCCATCAACAAATTGTTCATAGGTCATGTTAGCAGGTAAAAATGATTTTAAAGATTCAAACAACATGGTTTGCACCTCTTCATCTGCCTCAACTGAATTCTCATCTACTTTATATTTAGTAGAAATCTTTAATTGATTATCTGCACCAATCGTTTTAACCTCAGCACTTCCGTAAGTAGTAGTTAAAATTGACTTTACTTCCTCAGTATCTACTGGGTTTTCAAATCGAACCTGATACGTTCTACCTCCAACAAAATCGATACCTTGATCTAATTTATTAGTAAATAAGGACACTAAACTAGCTGCAATTAATGCTAATGAAATGACGTAAGCAACTTTACGCTTCTTAAGGAAATTAATATTTACATTTTTAAATAAATTCTTAGTCATTGGTGTAGAGAAGTCTAACTTACCTCCTCTGTTAACATACCAATCCACTAATAATCTTGTAATAAATATTGCTGTAAATAGTGATGTAACAATACCAATTAATAATGTAGTAGCAAAACCTTTAATTGGTCCTGTACCAAACACAAATAATATAATTGCTGTTAAACCAGTAGTAATATTGGCATCTAAAATTGATGACAAGGCATTGGCAAAACCATCTTTAACGGATAGTTTTATATCTTTTCCTTTAGCAATTTCTTCTCGTATTCGTTCAAAAATAAGCACGTTAGCATCTACCGAAATACCTATGGTTAATACAATACCTGCAATACCTGGAAGGGTTAATACAGCACCTAATCCTGATAAAACACCAAAAATTAAAAGAATATTAAATAATAATGCTATATCTGCAAAACCACCTGCTTTTCCGTAATAGAAAATCATCCATATTAATACTAAACCTAATGCAATTAAGAATGACGTCATTCCGCTATCAATTGCTTCTTGTCCTAGAGAAGGACCAACTTCATCTGCTTGAACTATATCTGCAGAAGCAGGTAATTTACCAGCACGTAATACATTACCTAAATCAATAGCTTCGTTAAGTGTAAAGTTTCCTGAAATCTCAGAGTTACCTCCAGAGATTGGGCCTCTAGACACACCTGGAGCTGAATATACAATATCATCTAAAAGGATGGCAATATATCCTTGGGTCTCGTAAGCTGTCTTAGTCATTGCTTCCCAAACTTTAGCTCCTTTAGCATTCATTTGCATACTTACCGAAGGCTTACTATACTGGTCATAAGATTGACGAGCATCTGTGATTACAGCACCACTTAATTCAGGTTTTTGGTTTCTATCTCTTTTAATAGCATACAACTCTACAAACTCAGCATTAGCCTCCTCATTAAACGTTGGCTTACCAAAAGCAAATTTCACAAAACGTTGTTCTGCTGGTAATAAGTTTCTATTTTCATTTAATTTCTTAAGAACCTCTTCCTGATCCTTAGATTCGAAAACAGCAATAACTGGTCCTCCTCCAAATCCTGCAATTTTAAGTGGATTTATATCTTCTACTGACGTGGAATCTGAAGTAATCTGACCTGTTAAATCTTCAATTGTACTTTCTGTATCATTGTCATCAGCTTGTTCATCTGAAGTTGTTTCTGTAATTGTGTCTTCCTCTGTTGCTTCTTCTGCCTTTTTATCAGCAATGATCTTCTCTGTTACTGCTCCTAAATAACTTCCTATCTCATCAGCTTTATATACTTCCCAGAATTGTAATTGTGCTGTTTTAGTTATCAAATCTGTTGCACGCTTCTTATCTTTTACACCTGGCAATTCAATAAGAATACGACCAGAGTTTCCTAAGCGTTGAATGTTCGGTTGAGTTACACCAAACTGATCGATACGTTTACGTAATACCTCAAAGGCTGAAATTATAGCTTCATCTACTTTGGTACTAACCACACGTTTAACAGCGTTGTCATCCATATCTATGGTAACTTCTTCTGATAAATCTCTATTGGCAAAAATATCTGGAGATGCTAATTTTGTATCACCTTTAATAGCATCAAATGCAGTAAAAAATGATTCTACATAAGAATCTTGTGAGTTCTTCTGAAGCTCAGTTGCATCTGCTAGCGCTTTGTTAAATACAGGATCTGTACTATTATTAGCTAATCCTTTAAGGATATCTTTTACAGAGATTTCTATAATAGCATTAATACCACCTTTAAGGTCAAGACCAAGATTCATGGCGTTTTCCTTAACTTCTTTAAATGTAAAATTGTTTACACCTAAATCATAAACACCAACATTAGATAAAGAATCTAAATATTTTACTTCTGCTTGACTTCTTAATGCAGCATCGTCAGAAAAACGACTTTCGGCATAAGTCTTGGCTTCTTTTTCTACTTGGCTTGCTTTATACGTAAATGAAAGTTGGTATATACTTACAATTCCGAATAAAATGGCAAACAGTTTTACTAATCCTTTGTTTTGCATGTTATTTATTTTTGGGTTTGGCATCTTACTTTGTTACTTGTAAAAAGCATTAAAGTAAAATACTCTATTTTAATTTTTAAAACGCGCAAATATATAACTTACACGTAATTTAATCTTTGTTTTTAAACTTAATATTGTATCTAAGTGAGGGAAATAAACTAGTAAGTGATACTTTTAATTCTATACTATAGAATTGGCACTAGTTCTTTTATGAATTTCTCCTAGTAAAAGGTCCTGCTCTTACTTCTGGTATTTTATGCCTTGATCTATTATCGTTATTGGCATCGTCATTACCACTAACCTTACTGCGAAAATTTTCTGCAATAACTAATAGCTTTTCTTCTTGATAATGAGCAAATGGAAATACATTTTGACTAAACGTATAATCGTTTTTTGTAGTAGTCTCTAAAGCAAATTTACCTGCTTGCCCTTTTGAGTTATCTGTTTTTTGAATCTCATAAACATCTAGATTAAATGCTATGGTCTCATTATTATCGTTATGTTTTGAAGACGATTCATTAGTTAGTGAGTTAGTCTTGTTAAATTCATCAGATGTATTTAATGATTGCTTTACATCATTTACATTTTCGTCACTGTAATAGGCTATTTTTAAAAGACCTTGCTCTGTTGAATGTACATTAATATTTTTAGCACCTAAAGCTTGTAACTCTGATTTAAGTAGAACAATAATATTCTGAGTTTCCTGAGAGCTTATTGTTTCTTGAGTAAAACTAAGTGTAATCTCCTGATTTGGTACTACATTCTGTTGTTGGAAAACAACACCTGATAAGGCTATTCCAACAATTAAAATACTATAATACCATTTTGCTAACATGCGCCAAATATAAAAAAATAAAGTTTACTGAATTTATTGATGATTAGTAAACAAAAAAAGCAGCCTAGTAGACTGCTTTTAAATATATAATTTTAGAGCTTAATTCCCTGCAGGAACATCCATCTTTTTATATCCTTCAGGGACTGCAAGACTAAACATTTCATCAGATACAGACTCTTTATCTATAGCTGTTGCTTCAGTAGTTATTGTCATAGCCATGCCTTGTTGCGTCATGTTTATTTCCATGTATAATGGAAATCCTTTAAAGCCGTCACCAAACTTAGCTGCTTGATCTGAAATAATATCTAACTCCTCAGTGGTATACATCATCATATTCATTTCCATACCTTGCTCAGTCATTGTTACTTTATATGCTGTACATTTATAACCTAGAATCTCTTTAGTTTCAGTAGTTTTTTCTACTTTAATTTTACTAAGGTCTTCCTCAGATACGTTAAGGTCAGTTTCGTTATACATTTTACCCATCATTGGATTATCCATAAGTACAATACCTTTCTTAAGATCATTATCTACAATTGTGATATTACTACCTGTCATTGGGCTAGAAACTTCTGTTCTAGATTTATTACCTTTAAAATAGGTTGTTGTGGAAATATCACCTACCATAGCTAATTGAGCGTTCACTTGCTCATTATCGCTTGACATCGTTTGCTTTAAAGTTACTTTTCCTTCAGTAATTTTTTCTTGAGCTAAAGATGTTAAGCCTATAGCTAAAAATAGAATAAGTGCTAATTTTTTCATGTGTTTGTTTTTGTGTTTATAATTCTAATAATCCGTTTGTTTTTTGCACACCTGCTGCACTTTCAGACATGTGAGATTTTTCAGCATCGCTTAATTCAATATCAACGATTTTTTCAATTCCATTTCTGCCAAGTACTACTGGTACACCAATACAAAGGTCTGATAATCCATACTCACCATCTAAATATGTAGAACAAGGAAATATTTTTTTCTGGTCACAAGCTATAGCTTGTACTAGTCCGCTTACTGCAGCTCCTGGTGCATACCAAGCCGAAGTTCCTAATAATTTTGTGAGTGTTGCTCCACCAACTTTAGTATCTTCTTTAACTTGGTTTAATCTTTCATCAGAAATGAAAGCTGAAACTGGCACTGAGTTTCTTGTTGCTAATCGTGTTAATGGTACCATACCTTTATCACTGTGACCTCCAATAACCATGCCATCAACATCACTTATCGGTGCTCCTAAAGCTTCAGCTAATCTATATTTAAAGCGTGCTGAGTCTAAAGCACCTCCCATTCCTATAATTCTATGCTTAGGAAGATCAGTAGTTTTATGCACTAGGTAAGTCATTGTATCCATTGGATTACTGACAACTATAATAATTGTATTAGGAGAATGCTCAATAAGACTTGAAGATACTGATTTAACAATTCCAGCATTTATACCTATAAGTTCTTCTCGGGTCATTCCTGGTTTACGAGGAATACCTGAAGTAATAACGCAAATATCACTGTTAGCTGTTTTAGAATAATCACTTGTACTACCTGTAATTTTGGTATCAAATCCGTTGAGAGAAGCTGTTTGCATTAAATCCATGGCTTTACCTTCTGCATAACCTTCTTTGATATCTAATAACACAACTTCTGAAGCGAAGTCTTTAATAGCAATATACTCAGCGCAACTTGCACCTACAGCTCCTGCTCCAACTACTGTAATTTTCATGTATAATTTAGTTTAAAAAATTGACAAATAATAAATTGTAAAATTACGAATAATAACTAGTTTAAAGAAGTACATAACCACTAATCTATATAACCCATTTCTCGCATCCACTCATTATTAAACATTTTACCAACATAACGACTTCCATGATCATGGAATAATACCACAACGACATCATCTTTGGAGAAATATTCTTTTAATTGCAATACACCTTTTATGGCTGCTCCAGCAGAATTACCTAAAAACATCCCTTCTTCTTTAGCTAGTTTTTGGGTGTATACTGCAGCATCTTTATCTGTTACTTTGGTAAATCCATCTATAATCTTGAAATCTACATTTTCTGGTAGAATATCTTCACCTATCCCTTCAGTAACGTAAGGATAAATTTCATTTTCATCAAAAATTCCAGTTTCATGGTATTTTTTAAAAACACTTCCGTAAGTATCTATTCCCCAAATTTTAATGTTTGGGTTTTGCTCTTTAAGAAATTTACCAACTCCAGATATTGTACCTCCTGTTCCAACACCAACAACAAAATGCGTGACTTTTCCATCTGTCTGTTTCCAAATTTCTGGACCAGTACTTTGATAGTGTGCTATAGCATTACTAGGATTATCATACTGGTTTACATACCAAGAATTTGGTGTCTCATCACCTAATCGTTTAGATACTGAATAGTAACTCCTTGCGTCATCTGGAGCTACATCTGTAGGACAAACTATTACTTCTGCTCCAACAGCTTTTAAGATATCTACTTTTTCTTTAGATTGCTTGTCTGTAGTAACGAATATACATTTATAACCTTTAACCACTGCAGCTAGAGCCAAACCCATTCCTGTGTTACCAGATGTACCTTCTATGATTGTTCCTCCTGGTTTTAAACGACCATCAGCTTCTGCATCTTCAACCATTTTTAAGGCCATACGATCTTTAACCGAATTTCCTGGATTAAAGGTTTCGTATTTAGCTAATACCATACAAGGCAATTCTTCAGTAAGTTTATTAAGCTTTACAAGTGGTGTATTACCAATAGTTTCGAGAATATTTTTTGCGTATTCCATCTTCTTATTTTACTGGCGCAAAAGTAACTAATTTATAAAAGAAAACACTCAAAATCTCGTAAGACCTTGAGTGCTAAAAACAGTTGGTTAAAACTAGCTATTTATTATCTAAAGCTAAATGCAATTCCTCCACTTATATTATTATAGTTCTGAGCAGTATAATCTGCAAAAATTTTGAAGAACCCAATATTTATTCTAGCTCCTATTGTTCCTCTAATTCCTGTAGCACTAAAATCTAAATTAATTGGATCATTTATAGACTCATCTATTGTACCTATTAGATTTCCATTAGAATCTTCAAGGTTATATGTAAGACCATAGTTACCTTTCATCCTTATTGTTGAAGTACCATAATTATAACCAAATCCACCATACAAAGAGATGATTTTAAAATCTAAAGAAGCAATTGCTTGAAAGGTCCAAGCATTCATTCTAAATTCCGCCTCTCCATTAGTTACCCTTATATTATCCATGGCGTCATTATCGTCTATATCATAAGTAACTTTCATGTCCGTAAATGCTGCAAGTAAAGAAATGTTTAACGGAAGCTTATCAATGGGTTTAAAATATTGAGTAATGTCATGCTGCAAACCCAATCCAATTAAATTTGCTCCTACTTTATCATCAAAATTCAATTTAGGAACAAATCGTAATTTAATATCTGTTTTTAAAGGTAATCCAAATCCGAGCTGAACCATAGGAGTTGGAACTGCATTAATGGGTATTTCCTCTCTTATTCCTCCAGGAAAATCAAAACTTGCTACCTTAAATGTACCATCTCCGACTGGAATAACAACATCAATTGTTGCTTCTTGATCTAAATCACTCATAACAGTTGGCAACTGTGTTTGTCCATCTGGCAGGGAAAGAAATGTATAATCAGAAGGATTAAAATCAAAAACCTCATCTCTTCTAGGAACAAATGCAGCGTTTAGGTTTATTGTTAAATCAAATCCTAACTTCTTGTGTGTCTTAGCTGTAGTGTACCAACCACCATTAATGCTGTAAATTAAACCATTCATAACAGGGTCAATAAATTTTTCTGCTAAAAGACTAGCATCATCTGACGCCAAAATTATAGCTTCAAAGCCTTGGGAATTAGAAACTTCTATTCCTAAACTTAATGCTAAAAAAAGAACTATTTTTTTCATTGAAAAAATTTATTAATCAAAGTAAATGTAATGAAATAATTTAAAAAACATCACTTAATCGATGTTTTTAACTTTTTATCGATATATTATTTATTACTAAGATCAATAAAAACAAAAAAACACCTTTAAAAAGGTGTTTTTAGAACCGTGTGAGTTAAGTATTAATCTATACTCAATTTAGTATATATAAATACATATTCTCCCAACTCTTTCCATTTTAAGTCATTCTTAGGATATTTTTTCATAAACTCAGCATTATCACCAAATAATTTATCGTAATATTTTTTTAGATTTTTTTTCTCCAACCAAAAAATATTACCATCTTTTTTAAAGTAATACGATTTTTCTAATCCACCAGCAACATTTAAACCTCCAATACCTAGTCTTGTTGTTTTCTTAGCCATAGGATCTCCATAAACTTCAATAACTGAACAAAATCTTGGGTTAATCAACTGCATTAACAATTCTCTTTCATCTTTTTTGTTTTTCAATGAAACTGTTTGTTTTTTAAAATAAATAAACCCTTTATCAATTAAGTCGTTTTGCAAGTCTCTACTTCCCCATTCACGAGCATTAAAAATATGACTGGTTTTTTTTGTAAATCTCTCAAAACCTCCGGGAAATAAATACATTTCTTTAATGTCTTCAGCATAATGTTCGTATTTTTCACCAGTGACACTATCTTTTAGCTTTACATAATAAATTTGACCTTTCTTTCTATCTACATCATCTCTAAAGCCTTTTACTACAGTTCCATTTTCTAAAATAACTGTTGAAACTTTCTTAGGCGAATAGCTGTTAAATACAGGTTCAAACATTAGCATATCAACTTTATCTTCTTGAGCATTTATAATAGTCAACGACGTAATGTATAAAATAATTAAAAATCTTGATTTCATGTTTTAATATATTTAGTTAAGCATCTATATTGGCATAAATAGCATTCTTTTCTATAAATTCTCGACGTGGTGGAACTTCGTCACCCATGAGCATAGAAAAGATACGATCTGCTTCTACACCATTATCAATTTGTACTAAACGCATGGTTCTAAACTCAGGATTCATTGTTGTGTCCCAAAGTTGTTCTGCGTTCATCTCTCCTAGACCTTTATAGCGTTGTATTTTTGATCCGTCTCCAAATTGACTAATAATATCATCACGCTCTGCATCGCTCCAAGCATATTGTTTTTTAGCACCTTTTTTAACTAAATATAAAGGTGGAGTTGCTATATATATATGACCATTTTCAACTAGTTCTTTCATATACCTAAAGAAGAAGGTTAGTATCAAAGTTGCAATATGGCTACCATCAATATCGGCATCACACATAATGACTATTTTATGGTATCTTAATTTTGAGAGGTTTAATGCTCTTGGATCTTCCTCTGTACCAATAGTTACACCAAGTGCAGTAAATATATTTTTAATTTCCTCGTTTTCAAAAACCTTGTGCTGCATCGCTTTTTCAACATTAAGGATTTTACCTCTTAATGGCAGAATAGCTTGAAACGCTCTATCACGTCCTTGTTTTGCTGTACCACCTGCAGAATCTCCCTCTACAAGAAATACTTCACATTTAGCAGGATCTTGCTCCGAACAATCTGATAATTTTCCTGGTAAGCCACCAATACTCATAACAGTTTTACGCTGGACCATTTCACGTGCTTTTTGAGCTGCATGGCGTGCTTGTGCTGCTAAAATTACTTTTTGAACAATTATTTTAGCATCATCTGGATGTTCTTCTAAATAATCCGTTAACATCTCTGAAACAGATTGACTCACTGCTGCAGAAACTTCTCTATTACCTAGTTTTGTTTTTGTCTGACCTTCAAATTGTGGTTCTGCTACTTTAACTGAAACAATAGCAGTTAAACCTTCACGAAAATCATCACCAGCTATATCAAATTTTAACTTATCTAGCATACCTGAACTATCTGCATATTTCTTTAATGTATGCGTTAATCCTCTACGGAAACCAGAAAGGTGTGTTCCACCTTCGTGAGTATTAATATTATTAACGTAAGAGTGTAAATTCTCTGCATAAGAGGTGTTATATACCATGGCAACCTCAACAGGAACTCCATTTTTTTCACCTTCAAAGGCGATAACATCTTTCATTAAAGGCTCACGATTGCCATCTAAAAACTTAACGAATTCAGGTAGTCCATTTTCAGAATGAAATGTTTCACCTTCAAATTCACCATCTTCTTTTTTATGACGACGATCAACTAAATGCACTGTAATACCTTTGTTTAGGTAAGCTAATTCTCGCATACGACTTGCAAGTGTGTCGTAATTATATTCCAAGGTTTGAGTAAAAATTGTGGAATCAGGCTTAAATGTAACGGTTGTACCTGTTTTATCTGAATCTCCAACAGTTTTTACAGGATACATTGTTTTACCTCTTTCATATTCTTGTTCCCAAACTTTTCCATCTCGGTAAACTGTAGCTTTTAAATGCTCTGAAAGGGCATTCACACAACTTACACCAACACCATGTAATCCACCAGACACTTTATAGGAATCTTTATCAAATTTACCACCAGCTCCTATTTTAGTCATAACAACCTCAAGTGCAGAGACTCCTTCTTTTTTGTGCATCCCAACAGGAATACCACGACCATCATCTTCTGTGGTTATAGAGTTATCTTCATTTATGGTAACTGTTATATTATTGCAATGTCCAGCTAAAGCCTCATCAATAGAGTTATCCACAACTTCGTATACCAAATGATGTAAACCTCTTGTACCAACATCTCCAATATACATTGATGGACGCATACGTACGTGTTCCATCCCTTCGAGGGCTTGGATACTATCTGCAGAATACTGTTTTTTGTTTTCTTCGCTCATTGTTTATTTAATAAATTTTATTTCATTTTTACGCATAAAAAAATGATACAATTGTATCATTTTTTGGATACTAACAAATATACAAATAAACAGCCCTTTTTTAATGCTTTTTATTGAGTTTGAGGTATAATTATCAACAATTGTTAATTACTTAAAAATGTCTTAAAACAGCTAAAAAGTACCTTAGATTAGATTTTAGCTAATTTAACTTCCATTTAAAAATTAGATTTTGCTAAAGCTTCTTAGAAGTCAAAATTAGGTTGATTTATTTACCTTAAAATGCTAATTATTCGATCCCATTTCCAAATTAAAAATGTAACTAATAAAAAGAATCCATTAAAGAGGAAAATTACAGTTATAAATGGCGACCATGTTTCAAACATAACTGTATTTGGTATGTAGAAAATACTATTTCCAAATTCATAATTATTGATGAGGTGACGTGTTGCCCAGTTGTTTCCTAAATGGAGTCCAATAGGAAAATATATAGTTTTAGATTTTAGTAATGCAGTTGCAAACAATAAATGACCAACAGGAATTGCCATTACCAACATTATTATCATTCCTGTATTACTTAGTACATCAGTATCAAGAACATGAATAAGCATAAACAAAGTTGAGAAGAGAATATTAGCTATTATGACATTAGATACATCAATCGTTTTCTTGAATAAATAACCTCTAAATAACAATTCTTCTGTTGCTACTTGTGGCAATATAAAGTAGAAAGCGAATATAATGTTAGAATAATCAATAGAATTTGACAATTCTAAAGTCTCACCTGTATATAAAGCTCTTAAATATCTTGCTCCAAAAAAGGCAAAGGCGCCAATTAGGATTCCTAATGGTAAAAAAGACAAGTTTCTTAATCTGAAATTAAAACCTATCTCGTTTAAAGATTGCTTTTGGGTTTTATATAATATCCATGTTACCAAAACTAAAAGTATTGATGCAGTGTAAGGAACATATTGTTTTATAACACCTTTATTTACTACTAAACTTATAATTAAGGCAAGAGCAAATAAGAGGATTGCTAAAACAAATTTGTACGTTACAGGGTACTTTTTTATAATCGTTTTCATCTTCTTAGTGCTACTATATTTTTTTACTTCTTTTTTGACTAAACCTAAGATATTGTCTCACAAATACTAATGTGACTAGAGACGGAAATAATCCTTTAAAGAGATTAAACCAAAGCCAATTCCAATCTTCTAATTTGGTGTTTTTTGTGGCTTCAAAAAATAACTCTCCATAAGGTTGAGACTCGAAGAAAAACACATTGATAAGGTTAATACCTAAGTGTAATCCTAGGCCTAACATTATTGATTTTGTTTTATGAAAGATATATGCCCAAACGAAGCCTGTAAATCCAGTTATCAGAATAACATAGAGTATTGGAATAACACCAGCCTCTGTCATACCATAAGAGAAGACATGATAAACACCAAAACACAATGCTGAAATTAAAATTCCCCATTTTACACCAAGCCTACTAATTAATATGTAAAGAATTGCACCTCTAAACACTAAATCTTCAGTTAACGCAGACTTGATATGGTAACCAAATGCATCAAAAACTAATTGATAATTAATACTTGTTTGCATTTTCCAATCCACGTTTAAAACAATAGTTTCAACATAGATATTCAATAAGGTTACAAGCATTATAAATAGTGTACCAAGTAAAAACTGAATGATTCGTTTACCTGTAGGTAAAATACCTAAAACTTTCATACTTTTTTTCTCAATGACATGCAAAAGCAGCCATGAGATTACTATGATTACTAATAATCCTAACATTTTGTAAATACTATTTAAAAGATGATTACACTTTTGGTTTCAAAAACGGAACAGATAAAGGATATCTAAAACTACCTGTTTGCAAGGCTCTTGATATATTGTAAAGCGTGGTTATTATGCTAAAAAGAACAACAGCTCCAGTAACAAAAAAATTATATCCTGGAAATGCAAAAAACAACAATAAGGAGCCAATAAAATATAATAATATTGAGCCATGAAAATTAACTACTGCTCTTCCATGTTGGTCATATACCTTATTATCTTCTGCTTTATGAATCCACAGAAACAATGGAAATAAAACACTTGCAAATGGTATTATTAATCCAAAAAATGGTGTACCATGAAACAACAACATCCATTTGCGTTGAATAACCTCCTCATTAGGGTTTTCTAAAATCAACAAATCATCGATATCTACATCTAAGCCAGCTGCTAGTAATTTTACGGTTTGTAAATGTGGCTGCACATCGCCTTTTTCTATACGCTGAATGGTACGCACAGTAACTGTAGCTTTATCTGAAAGTTGCTCTTGGGTCAACCCTTTTAACTTTCTCTGATAGATTAAATTTTCGCTTAATGATTTTGATTTCATTTGTATTGTTTTGCTGTTACAAATCTACAGCAAGAAATTGGTTATTAGCACGACATTTAAATGTCACCTTTGTGTCATTTATAGGTTTTACAAGGGTTTTGAAGATTACTTATCTAATTCTTGATCTATAAGCTTTAAAATTTCATTTGTGTAGTTTCTAACTACTAACGACTCTAGTTTTGTCCATTCACAAAGAGAAGCTATGGTAAAAATATAGTCATCAACAGCTTTATTTTCAATGAAGTCTTTAACGGCTTTAACTCTGTTCTCTTTATTTTTTATGTACTCCTTTTCTTGCCAAACACCATCAAACAAATCTTTAATTGAAAAGTTTTGTGTTAAAAAGGGGTTGTAAATATTAATATTATTTTGTCTTAAATCTTGTTCGTACTCTCTTAATCTATCTACTTGACCAGACCAATTAGTCAGCCTTGTTTTTAATTCGTTATTATCAATAAGATAAAGCTTACCAGAGGATAACAATTCATTTGTTGTGCCTAAAACAGGGTCAAAAGTAGGTGTATTATTAGTCCATGCAATGTAGCTTCTTAAGGTATCTGTTGAAAATTCTGCAATGCTATTCTCTTCCTTTATATTAAATAATTGTTCAATTGAATTAATCATATGCTTGCGCATGGTGTCTTTGGCATCTAATTCTTTTAAGTTTTCTTTGAACTCACTTTTAAGCTGTAATAAAATTTGCTGTTCTTGATTACTATTTAATCGGTTTTGATTCCAATTATTAATCTGCAATGCTATTAAAATACCAATGACCACGAGAATGATTTCGCCAATAGCATATTTAAAGTATTTGCCTGTTTTGTTTTGTTCCATGAGGTTGTAGCGTATTTTTCTAAAGAGCTTAATCATATTAAAAAGTATTGTCATCCTGAACTTGATTCAGGATCTTATTAGATGCGGATTCCGCATCAAGTGCGGAATGACAAAAGGTACTGTTTTGGTTAATCATAGCTTGGCATATCTCTCTAAAGAATTTAATCGTTAGCTTTAACTTGATTACATTTTGTCTCTAACAACTGTTTAGTTTTCTCAACTTCTAGCTTAATATACTTTAACAACTGTACACGACGCTCCATATTAGATGCAATCTTATAAGCTGTATCGTAATAGGTATTATAAAGTTTCTCAGAAATGTTACCTACAGTATCTTTCTCTAACATTTTAAGGATATCTGGTTCAAATTTATATCCAGGTATACCAATACTATCTGTTGATACAACTGCCACAGCTATACCATTTTCTCTTACATTTATATTAAGTCTATTATAACTGTCTGTTGCAAAATTTATATACTGCTGAATAGTTTCGGTATAAGGCTGTATGTTTTTATAATATTCATCCAGACCATTTTTAATGGAAACATCTGTAATAAGATTAAGATTTCCGCCAGACTTGATATCCTCGTATGTTGTTTTATTGGGCTTAAAGTTAGCAACTGAGCCTCTAATTGTTTTTATATATTGTAGATTTAATGTCTGGGCATCATAATTTTTTTGAAGTATTAATCTTAAAAACTGATTGGCATATTTTTGACGTTTAGATATTTTATCAATAAGGTTATCTATTTGTATGTAATCTTGTACTATATCTAAATGAAGCCTGCAATAATACTCATTTTCAGTTGACTTGTTTTTTCTACCTTCATTCCAATTATTAATTTGCAAGGCAATTAAAATGCCAATGACCACGAGGATGATTTCGCCTATGGCGTATTTAAAGTACTTGCCCATTTGATTTTTTTGGATTAGTGAACGACGAATATGACGGAAGAATTTAATCATTGCTTTTGATTATTCAAATAGTTATCTATCATAGTAATCAATGCTTCGGCTTTTTGTGTTATACTGTTGCAACCACCTTGATAACCTGTATACAATGTCTTTTGATACCTTAAAATATTTATGAATTTTACTTCTTCCAATAGTCTATTTACTGTTTTAATATCTGTTTCGGAATTATTATTTATTATTGGTATATTTTCTAAAATATAAGGGTCAATATTATTGCCAACAAAACCTTCGTGCCACTTTGTGAATTCTACCATGTTTGGTAAAGTATATTCATAAAAATCGTTAATTTTTCTAATGAGTTCTTTGTTCTCAATAAGTCGTAGTTTTTTTTCTTCTTTTAAAGAATTAAAAACATTGGCAAATGGTCTTGAGTTTGTGTCCGGCCCAAAATATTTGAGTATGGTTTTTAAATCTTTTTCTGTGGCAGTTTTATCAAAAATTCTATTTAGACCTTCTATTTGGCTTTGAATAATTTTATTTTGTCCTTTAATATAATTAGCATTTTCTTTTAACTCTTCAATCATTGCATACAAAGAGCTTTCTAAGTCTATTTGTGTTTTTCTGTTTTCATTCCAATTATTGATTTGTAAAGCGAATACAATTCCAATGATTACCAATACAATTTCACCAATAGCATATTTAAGGTACTTACCTGTTTTATTTTCACTCATTAGCTTGTATCGTATTTTTCTAAAGAATTTAATCATTTAAATTATTGTTTTTTAATCCTATTTATTACTTCCCTTTTTTGATCCGTTCTTTCAATACTTTAATTAAAGCTCGATTATCTTCCTGAAATACGTTAAGGTGCCTCAAAGCATCATCTATATAACCATCAATAACAAATATGGATTTCTGTACGGCTTCATCATCGTAAATCATATTTAGGATTTCTAGTTTAGGGGTTTCCTTTAGTTTCTTAAAATTGTTCATATGTCTTTTCTTCAAGGGATTCAACTCCTTTTCATTTAGAGTATTCAATCTTTTTATTGAAGCTGCTACATAATCGTATTGTAAACTATATAACCTTAACGCATTGATCACTGATTTGGATTGCAACTCTTGTATATTGTACTTTCTATTGTTTACCACATTTGATAAAAACCGGAATCCTACATAGGTAAAAAAATTATCAGCTTCATCAACAATTTTGAGTATAACCGAATCTGTATTACGCAATTCTGGTTTTTCAAGAATGTATTGTGTTGTAGATTTTAATTCATTCAACCCTTTATGTCGTGATTGATAGAATATTGAGTCTGCAAGAGCATCATTAAGCAATTCCTCACATTGTTGTAGGTCATTAAGTTGTCGTTTGCGCTCTTCATTCCAGTTATTTATTTGTAGCGCTATAAGAATGCCAATAACCACTAGGATAATTTCGCCAATAGCGTATTTAAAGTATTTGGCTGCTTTATTTTCACTCATAAGGCTGTATCGTATTTGTCTGAAGAATTTTATCATTCTTTTATTTCTGAATTCATCAAAGACTCAATGGCTTTTAATAGCACATTTACTTCTGTTAACATGGCAAGGTAATTATCTAAACCAATGGCAATATTTTCTATTAAATTTTCAAATTCTAAATCATTAAGCAAGTCTCTATTGTCTGTTTTAAAGCCGGATTTTGGTAGAGTCATACTCCGTTTTGCAGTCGACACCTCATCGGCATTTAGCCAATTGCCGTTTTTAATCATATAATTATTTAGAAGGTTTTCAAAATTTTCTGTTTCTTCAAATCTTGAATACACCTTTTGCATTACTGCAGGCCATACTGCAAGTAGCTTTCGCAGTTCTTCATTACTGATTATAACCAGTTGACCAGAATTCATAATTTCATTTAGAGTACCATTTACTGGGTTAAATGAAGGGGTAATAAAAATTTTATTTATTATACTGTCAAATTGATACGCGTGAGAAAGCGTATTTTTCTCACCTGTGTAATTTAGCATCTCTAAAGAAAACTGAATCCCTTCCTTAGTTTTAACTATGGCAGAGTCTAGCATTTTCCGATTATTCTTAAAATCATTTTTTAAATTTCTAAGGATTTTGCTCTCCTGCACAACCTCAAGACGCCCTTCATTCCAATTGTTAATCTGTAGTGCAATCAAAATTCCAATGACCACTAGGATGATTTCGCCAATGGCGTATTTAAAGTATTTAGATGTTTTGCCTTCGGAAAGAAGATTTTGACGAATTCGCCTAAAGAATTTAATCATGAGCTTACAGTTAGGTTGCAAGCAGGAAATTAAAAGTAGAGATGGTCGGTTTTCAAATTGTTTATAAATGTAAGAAAATGTTACATGAAAAAAGGTGCAAAACTTTGCACCTTTTAATTTTATGATTTTTGAACACAATTAGTAAGCATCATCATGCACATTTGCAATGGCTCTTCCTGATGGTTCATTCATGTTTTTAAAGGCTTCATCCCACTCTAAAGCAGTTGCAGTACTACACGCTACACTTGCTTCCTGCGGCACACTTAATGCCGCTGCATCGCTTGGAAAATGGCTTTCAAAAATAGCTCTGTAATAATACTCTTCTTTATTTAGTGGTGTGTTTATCGGAAATCTAAACTTAGCATTTACCAATTGCTCATCTGTGACTTCTTTATCAACGATATCTTTCAAGCTATCAATCCAACTGTAACCTACTCCATCACTAAACTGTTCCTTCTGTCTCCAAGCCACACTTTCAGGTAACATATCTTCAAAAGCTTTTCTGATTACCCATTTTTCCATACGCTCGCCATTAATCATTTTATCTTTTGGGATAATACGCATCGCTACATCCATAAATTCTTTATCCAAAAATGGAACGCGACCTTCAATTCCCCAAGCCATTAAACTTTTATTGGCACGAAGGCAATCGTACATATGCAACTTATCTAATTTACGAACTGTTTCTTCATGAAATTCTTGAGCGTTTGGTGCTTTATGAAAATATAAGTAACCTCCAAAAATTTCATCGGCTCCTTCTCCAGATAACACCATTTTTATTCCCATAGATTTAATAACTCGTGCCATTAAATACATTGGTGTAGATGAACGTATTGTGGTAATATCATAGGTTTCTATGTTATAGATGACATCTTTAATGGCATCTAATCCTTCTTGAATTGTAAATTTTATTTCATGATGAATTGTTCCTATATGATCTGCTACCTTTTGTGCTGCAGCTAAGTCTGGTGAGCCTTCTAATCCTACAGAAAAACTATGCAATTGTGGCCACCAAGCTTGCTCCTTATCATCTGCCTCAATACGTCTTTGCGAATATTTTTTTGCTATAGCTGATGTGACAGAAGAATCTAATCCACCAGATAATAAAACTCCGTAAGGTACGTCACTCATAAGCTGTCTATGCACAGCATCTTCTAAAGCTTGTTTTACTTCTTCGATAGACGTTTCATTCTCTTTAACAGCTTCGTACTCTTCCCAATCACGCTTATACCATTTTACAAACTGTCCATCTTTACTAGACATATAATGTCCTGGAGGAAATAATTCTATTTTAGAACACACACCTTCTAATGCTTTTAATTCTGAAGCGACATAAAAAGTACCATGCTGATCCCAACCAATGTACAATGGAATAATTCCCATGTGATCTCGAGCTATAAAATATTCGTCTTTTTCAACATCGTATAATGCAAATCCAAAAATACCATTCATATCATCAACAAAATCGACTCCTTTTTCTTTGTAAAGAGCCAATATAACTTCACAATCACTTTGTGTTTGAAATTCATATTTACCTTCAAACTGACTACGCAATTCTCTATGGTTATATATTTCTCCATTAGCTGCTAATACTAATTTCTTATCCTTGCTAAATAAAGGTTGTTTACCTGAAGCTGGATCTACAATAGCCAAACGCTCATGAGCCATTACAACTTTTTCATCACTATAAATCCCACTCCAATCTGGACCTCTATGACGAATGGTTTTTGCCATTTCTAATATTTGAGGTCTTATTGTTTCACTTTTTTGTTTTATATCAAACGCACATACTATTCCGCACATATCCTTTGTTTTTATTAATATTTATAGTGCAAATATGAATTTAAAGTTTCATTTTTTAAACATTAAATCAATTATTAGTTATAATTTATAATTTATAAGTTTGTATTTATATGAATTTGAAATAAAAAGACTTCAATTTTTATATTTACCTTTACAAAATGAAAGCTACAATAGTATTCCTTTTACTGTTTACAACGTTTAATTATGCTCAAACTTGGCAAGAAACAAGTACTCCTGCTAATAGTAATGGACAGCGTTATGATGATGTCTTCTTCTTAGATGAAATGGTTGGTTGGGCTGCAAATGGTTACTATTCTGCTGTATACAAGACAATTGATGGTGGCCTTACATGGACAGAACAATTTAATGGTAATGATATTCCTGGTAATTACTATTTCAGAAACATTGAATTTTTAGATGAAAATATTGGATTTTTAGGTACACTAAATGGCTCATTTTTTAAAACCACAGATGGTGGCGATACTTGGACAGAAGTCACAAATATTTCTCCAAATCCCAATGCAATTTGTGGTTTACACGCTGTTAATTCTACAACTATCTATGGCTGTGGCGCATATTTTTCTCCAGCTGTTGTTATAAAATCAATAGATAGTGGAGACACATGGCAACATATAGATATGTCTACTTATGCTAATGCTCTTGTAGAAGTCCTGTTTGTTGATGCTAATATTGGTTATGCTAGCGGCAGAAATGATTCAGGTGCTTGTATCCTAAAAACTATAGATGGTGGCCAAAATTGGACAACAATTTTCAGCTCAAACATTATTGGTGAATATGTATGGAAATTGCAATTTATTAATGGCAACACTAATACTATTTATGGCGCCTTATATTCGGTAGCTAATAATCCAGGAAAAATTGTAAAATCCTTTAACGCTGGTAATTCATGGACAAGTTTTGATGCACCAGAAACTGGTGTACAAGCCATTGGTTTTGTAAACGAAAACCTTGGTTGGATGGGAGGACATAATACTGGATTTTATGAAACTAATGATGGAGGCGAAACTTGGACTAATATTAATATTGGTAGTAACCTCAACAGAATTATTGTACTCAACGAAGATTTGGCTTTTGGATGTGGAACTTCGGTTTATAAATTTACAGATGAATCTTTAAGTATTAATTCATTTGGACAAGATAATGATCAATTAAATCTTAAAATAGACACTAACCCAGTTGTTACTGAATTATCCGTTTCTTATGATGTATATGCTGGTGACAATATAATTCTTGAATTATATGATGCTCAAGGAAAGTTTGTGAAGCGATTAAAGCGCGAAACAGCTGTTAGTAGGAACTCTAGAGTAAATTATACCTTTAACATTAGCGAACTGTCTTCTGGTATTTACTTTTTAAATCTTCACAATAACTTAGGACAAACCGCTTTAAAATTTATTAAAGAATAAATACATCTTATTTTACAAGCTACGATTTCAACTACTAAGATTAAGAAAGTTTTAACGCTTCATTTGTAAAGAAGCTTTATTTTATGTGTCTATAAAACCAATTAATCTTTCAAACTAAAATTTAAACATTATGAAAATCTCAAAAATCTTGTGTGTATTTACTTTAGCAATGCTAACAAGTGCTGCAGTAAATGCTCAAAAATTTGAAAAGATGGATAAAAGTCCAATGGACAGAGCTTATTATCCTGCTAACGCTCCAAAAAGAGCATTTGCTAAATCTGATGCTCAGAAAAAACAACTAGAGCCTCAAATTAGAGTTACGTATTCAAGACCATCAAAAAAAGGAAGAGATATCTTCGGCGGACTTTTAAAATTTGGTGAAGCTTGGCGAGTAGGCGCTAATGAATCTACAGAAATTTTATTTATCAATGATGTTAAAATTGGAGATCAAAAAATCAAAGCTGGTCGCTATAGTATTATTATCATTCCAAGTGAAAATGAATGGACATTAAAATTAAATACAGGTTTAGATGGCTGGGGAAATTTTGGTTATGAGCCTAGCAAAGATATCTTAAGTGTAACTGCTCCTATTACTAAAAGTAAAAAAGAGATTGAACATTTATCTATTGCTTTGTATGAAGCTTCTGAAAACACTGTACATTTAAAAATTGGTTGGGATACGAGTATTGCTGAATTCCCATTAACTATTAAATAAATAGTAGTTTAACATACAGCTATGCTATAAATAAAAGCCTTTAGAATTACCTAAAGGCTTTTATTTATAGAATATTTAAGTACTTATGTATTTGCATTTCGACAAGCTCAATGACCACATCATAGATACTTCATAAGTTTATTTGTAGATTACAATTATGGTATGTTTAAATATTTATGTGTTTGCAGTGACACTTTCCATTTAGGATTTGCCATGACATAGTCTACAATTTTTGGCATCATCTTATCTCGTTTACTCCATTCTGGCTGTAAGTATAATATACAATCTTCGTTTACTTTAGCGGCTTGCTCTTCTGCAAACTTAAAATCATCATTATTGTAAACGATACACTTTAATTCGTGCGCTGCTTTAAAAGCTTCATTTGTAGGTAATTTGTTTTTTTTTGGCGATAAACAAAACCAATCCCATTCGCCTGATAAATTATAAGCACCTGAAGTTTCAATATGGGTTTTTAAACCTTTTTCTTTGAGCAAATCGGTTAAGGGTTTCATATTCCACATTAAGGGCTCACCTCCTGTTACTACAATGGTATCTGAATATTGCGCAGCATCATTTGATATTTTATCAACTTTAGTTGGTGGATGCAATTCAGGCAACCAACTTTCTTTTACATCACACCAATGGCAACCAACATCACAACCACCTATTCTTACAAAATAAGCTGCTGTACCTTTATGATAACCTTCACCTTGAATGGTGTAAAATGCTTCCATTAATGGCAAAAGCTCACCTTTATCTATAAGTGCTTGTCGTTCTCGTCTTGTCATAAGTGGCAAATATATGTTATTTAGCAGCAATTACATCAATCTCAATTTTTGCATTTGCAGCAAGATTTGCTGCAGCAAAAGTTGTTCGTGCTGGTTTATTTTTAAAGTATTTTACATATTCACTATTAAAGGCTTTAAAATCATTAATATCACTAAGAATAACTGTACATTTAACTACATGATCTAAAGTTAATTGATGATGTTTTAAAACTGCTTCAATATTTTTAATCGTTTGTATGGTTTCAGTCGTAATACCACCTTCAACTAATTCTCCTGTCTTATGGTTTTTACCGATTTGACCAGTTAAAAACAATAAATTTCCTGTTTCAACAGCATCACTAAATGGTACATTTTGTCTACTAGCTTCATGCGACTTATGAAAAGTAATTTCTGATTTTTCATTACAAGAAACGACTAACACCATAACTAAAGTCAAAAGAAATTTACAATGTGTATTCATGGCATTCTATTTTAAACTTGCTTAAAATTACATTATTTTTACGGTTAAATTTAATGAGATGGATAGACGCGATACTTTTTTCAATCATATCAAAGAAGGAAACACAAGTAAAGGTGAATTTATAACTCTTGGTTCTGCCATGCTAGACGGAGAGACTATAAAAGATGCTTTTATCAATGTGCCTCTTAAAACTATGAATAGACATGGTTTAATTGCTGGAGCAACAGGAACTGGTAAAACGAAAACACTTCAAGTTTTGGCCGAAAATTTATCTGAAAAAGGTGTCCCTGTTTTACTCATGGATATTAAAGGTGATTTAAGTGGCTTAGCTCAACCAAGTCCAGGTCATCCAAAGATTGATGAGCGTATGGAAAAAATTGGTTTACCTTTTGAAGCCAAAGGGTTTCCTGTTGAAATTATGTCACTCTCAGAACAAGATGGTGTAAGGTTACGTGCTACCATTAGTGAATTTGGACCAGTATTGATCTCAAGAATTCTAGGAGTTACCGAAACACAAGCCGGAATTATTTCTGTAATCTTTAAGTATTGTGATGATCATAAATTACCACTATTAGACCTTAAGGATTTTAAAAAGATTCTTCAATATGCTACAAATGAAGGTAAAAAAGAATTTGAAGATGCTTATGGTCGTATTTCAACAGCATCTACTGGTGCTATTTTACGTAAGCTCGTTGAAATAGAACAACAAGGTGGTGATGTGTTTTTTGGAGAAACCTCTTTTGATGTAGATGATTTATTACGTGTAGATAGAAATGGAAGAGGTTATATTAATATTATTAGACTTACAGATATACAAGATAAGCCCAAGTTGTTTTCAACTTTTATGTTAAGCTTATTAGCTGAAATTTATTCTACCTTCCCTGAGCAAGGTGATAGTGGTAGACCTGAGTTAGTGATGTTTATCGATGAAGCACATTTAATCTTTAACGAAGCGTCTAATGCACTATTAAATCAGATTGAAAGTATTGTAAAACTCATTAGAAGTAAAGGTGTAGGTTTATATTTTGTTACGCAGAATCCAACTGATGTACCACCAGAAGTTTTAAGCCAATTAGGTTTAAAAGTTCAGCATGCATTAAGAGCTTTTACTGCTAAAGATCGTAAGGCTATTAAACTAACTGCAGAAAATTATCCAGATACTGACTATTACGATACTGCAGAAACATTAACCTCTCTTGGAATTGGAGAAGCTTTAGTTTCAGCTTTAAATGAGAAAGGTAAACCAACACCTTTAGCAGCCACAATGATGCGAGCACCAATGAGTAGAATGGATGTATTAACCGCTACCGAACTTGGCGATTTATTTTCAAAATCAAAATTAACTCGAAAGTACAATGAGGAAATTGATAGAGAAAGTGCCTACGAACTACTCAATAAAAAAATAGAAGTTGCCGAAGCTAAAGCTGCAAAAGACAAAGCAAAAAAAGAGGAAGAAGCACTTAAAAAAGCGGAGACTAAACGCAAAGCAAGCTCTAGCAGAAGACGCAGCACAAGACAAAATCCTATTGTGAAAGTACTAAGTAGTCCAACAGTTATACGAAGTGTGCTTGGTATTCTAACAAAAATGCTTAAATAATAACCTACAATAATATACGATGACAAAACATTTATTGACCATGAGTATTTGCTGTATACTAATTATGAGTTGCGCAAAAAAAGAACAAGATCCTTTTGAAATTGCCAAACAAAATGTTGGCTTATTAACAGACTCCACACAAGTTAAAGATTTAGACATGGTTTTTGTAAACGATTCTATCTCAAGATATATTGGAGGAGATGAGTTCACAGGAAACATAAATAACATTGAAATTTACGAAAAAGGCGGAAAACATCTACTCACACTAACACCAAGTGAAGCTTTAGATTCCACAGCTGTAATCTCCACAATTAGAATAGAAGATGAGCGTTATAAAACTGATAAACTATTGTCTAAAATAAGTACGTTTAAGGATATAAATGAAAATTATAAAATAAATAAAATAAATAATCTTATTAAGAGTGTTGTGATCTCTGTGAACGAATTAAATGCGTCTTTCACTATTGACAAGGAAGAATTACCAGCAAATCTAAGATTTGATATGAATATTAAATTTGATCCTATTCAAATACCAGACAACGCTAAAATTAAATATTTTATGTTGCATTGGTAATTTTATTTAAGTGACTCATTTAATAATTTTGTGTCCATATAATAACTACTTTTCAATGTTCTGAAATTTCCATGATAAAAAAGAAAAACTACACTATACAAACCTCACCTTTTATTGTCCCAACGACAGATGGTAAAAGCATTAAGGAGCATTTTGGTTTAGCTAGTGATGGTAATTCAGAAATTAGTATAGCACATATGATTGCTCCAGTAAATTGGAGTGAACCCTTTCAGACTCCAGAATTTGATGAGTTTACCTTTATTATCAAAGGAAAAAAACAATTTATTATTAATGGCGAAATCATAATATTAGAAGCTGGGCAATCTATTAAAATTGAAAAGAATACCAGAGTGCAATACTCTAACCCTTTTAATGAGCCATGTGAATATTTAGCTATATGCAAACCCGCTTTTTCTATGGATGCCGTAAATAGAGAGTCTGAATGAAGAAACTTGTTTTAAGATCTATAGGTATTTATGTTAATGCACTTAGTTTCTTCTCTAAGAATTATGCTGGTGAAAAAGCATTAGCAATTTTTACTAAACCAAGAAAAGGCAGAATTAACGAAAAAGATCATGAATTTCTATCTAAAGCTTACCAAGAAGAAATAAGCTTTAAGGATTATGAAATAATGACCTATCGCTGGCCAGGAAAAGGAGATACTGTACTCTTAGCTCATGGATGGGAAAGTAACTCAGCTCGATGGCAATTTCTTATAGACCAACTCGTAGATTTAGATTTTAATGTCATTGCTTTAGACGCTCCTTCACATGGAAAATCTAGTGGGAAAGCCTTTAATGCACTACTCTATTCAGATTTCATTAATGTAGTATCTGATAAATTTAAACCCGAAATTATAATAGGTCATTCTGTTGGAGGTATGTCATCAATTTTTTCAGTATCAAAGAAAGAAAGGAATTCGTTACGTAAAATGATTACACTTGGTGCACCATCAGAATTTCATACAGTTTTAGAACGTTACGCTGATATGTTGGGCTATAATGTTAGTGTACGAGAAAGCATGGAGAAAATTGTAGTAAAACGTTTTGGTCATTATCCAACACATTTTTCTGGAGCTAAGTTTTCTAGCGAAATAAAAGCAAAAGGGTTAATAATCCATGATGTTAAAGATGCTATTATCCCTTATTCTGATGCACTACTATACAAAAGTCATTTTAACAATGCTCAGTTAATCTCTACCGAAGGCTTTGGTCATGGTTTAAAACAACCTAAAGTAAGTGAGCATATTATTGAGTTCATAAAGAACTAAAATTGTACATTTACCTTATGGGTGAAACACTAACAAGACTTAATAAATATTTAAGTGAATTAGGCTATTGTTCTAGACGAGAAGCCGATAGACTAATTGATGCAGGGCGAGTTACTGTGAATGACCAAATTCCTGAGAAAGGCTTAAAAGTTTCACACAATGATGTTGTTAAAGTAGATAATAAGCTAGTAAAAGTCAGATCTGAAGATTTTGTATATATAGCACTAAATAAACCCATTGGTATTGTTTGCACAACAGATACCAAAGTAGAAAAAGATAATATTATAGATTTTATTAATTACCCAAAACGTATCTTCCCCATTGGTCGTTTAGATAAACCTAGTGAAGGGTTAATTTTGCTCACAGATGATGGTGATATCGTTAACAAAATACTTAGAGCTAGCAATAATCACGAAAAAGAGTATGTCGTAAAAGTAGACAAACCTATTTCTCAAACTTTTATTAAAAGAATGTCTAATGGTGTTCCTATTCTAGACACAGTTACAAAGAAATGTAAGGTTGAAAAACTTAGTAAATACGAATTTAAAATTATACTTACTCAAGGACTTAATAGACAAATTAGACGTATGTGTGAGTATCTAGATTATGATGTTTTAGCCTTAAAACGTACTCGTATTATGAATATTAAATTAGATATTCCAGTTGGTGATTATAGAGCATTAAGAGTTGAAGAATTAAAAACACTAAACGAATTAATCTCTGACTCTACTAAAACGTTTCAACCTAGACAACATAAAAGGCATTCAAAAAATTAGATGAGTTTCCTTAAAAAATTCGCCATATTAAAGGATTTTAGACTGCTCATTATAGCAACACTAATATTTGTAATCACTTTTGAAACACTTCAGCAATTATTTTATATTAATAGGTATAATTTAGCAGATAATGTTACTTTTTTTGAGCTTTTAAAAACTCAAGCTTTTAGATGGTTCATATGGTTAATACTTGCCTTTGTTTTAATTGCCTATCACTTAAAAAATATATCTAAAACTAAAGAATTAAAAGATTACCTAAGGCTTATTGGAATCATTATTGGTTTAGTTATTGCTAATATTCTTATTATTTCTTTAGCTCAAATAATTATAAATAATGACACCTTTAGTCTTGGTAATTTATGGAATGAATATATACCATTTTACATGTATCAAAAAGCGCCTATTTACACCTTAGGCTATGCAACTATTTCTATTATTCTTTATTTAAAATTAATGAACGAGAAGTTACTGTTTGATGTTCAAAAACTTTCAGAATTAAAGGAGATTAACACAAAAATGTATACTCAGCTACAAAATAAATTAGATGATAGAGCTTCTATTTTAAATATTAAAGTTGGTAACAAAAGAAAAATTATACCTGTAGCATCCATAGCTTGGATAGAATCTGATGATTATTGTGTAAAAGTACATACTACTGAAGGCAAATCGTTTTCAATGAGGACATCGCTTAAAGCATTAAACGAAAAATTAGATTCTACATTTATGCGAGTGCATAGAAAAGCGATAGTAAATATGCCATTAGTAAAAGAATTAAATTTATCAAACCCTCCTTCGCTGATACTTAAAAATAGTGTTGAAATACCTATATCAAAAAATCATATAAAACTAGTAAGGCGTTTTCTTTCTTAACTTTTAGTATTTTCTTAACGCTGTTTACTGCAAAAAGAGTAGTCTTCTCTGCATTGAATATAATTTTCATTCAATTTTTATTTCATTTGATAAACTAAATTTATTTATCATGAAAAATATATTCTTATTACTATTTGCTTTTATGCTAACACAGTTGTCTTTTGGGCAATACAAATATGATGCATCAGAAAAACACCCATTCGGACAACCAAACCCTGAGGCACCAGAGCAAATTAAAGATTTTGAACCCATGATAGGTAGTTGTAAATGTACATCTATAACCAGAAAACAAGATGGTTCATGGAACGATGCTGAAAACATTATTTGGAACTGGAAATATATTATGAATGGTACTGCAGTACAAGACGAAACTCTAAAGCCAGATGGTGCGCATTCTGGCAGTATTAGACAATTTATTAAAGATAGTAGTCGATGGTATGTGCATTGGTATTCTGCTAAAACACCTTCTACAAAATTACCAGTTTGGGAAGGAACCAAAAAAGGAAATAAAATAGTACTCTACAAAGAACAAAAAGCACCTAATGGCACAGATGGCTATTTTCGTTTGAGCTTTTACGACATGAGTAAATCTGGTTATAAATGGATTGGTGAATGGGTAGACAAAACAGAAACGGTTGTATATGCTACTTGGAAAATTAATTGTAAACAAGAAAACTAATCATGCCTTTAGGATCTATAATAGCAATTATTGCAGCTGTAGTAATAGCCATTATAACTGCTCTATTTTTTCTCATTAAAAATAAAAACAATAAGAATTAAGTTTTATTTTTACATATACTTAATCTTAGTTGTATGCAAAACACACCACCTTTTCACTTAGCAATTCCTGTAAATAATATTGAAATATGTAGAGCCTTTTACAGAGATGTTTTAAAATGTAAAGAAGGTAGAAGTAGTGATCATTGGGTAGATTTCAATTTTTTTGGACATCAGTTAGTTATTCATCTTAAAACTGAAAAGATATCTACATTACCAACCAATCCAGTAGACGGAAAAGAGGTTCCTATTCCTCACTTTGGTGTTGTGTTACCTTGGAAGCAATTTGAAGAATTCTCAAAGCACTTAAAAGACTCTGATATTGAGTTTATTATTGAGCCATACATAAGGTTTAAAAACGAAGTTGGTGAACAATACACTATGTTTTTTAAGGATCCCTCTGGTAATGCATTAGAGTTTAAAGCCTTTAAGCATACTAATCAAATTTTTGCGAAATAGTAATCCTATTTTCTTTTCTATTCATCATATAAAAGGGTAAATAAATAAGAAAAAAATAAGGAATCAGAATTAACTGCACAACTAATATATAATAAGGCCATTCTCCAAAATAGTCTAATAATGATGTAGACTCTGGCTTATGATTTAGATATGAATAGTTTGCGCTTAAAAAATTATTTAATATCATAATTACGACCATATAAACCTGTAGAGCTAATATTGATTTAAAAATACTCTTTATGTTAGGTTTCTGTTTAAAAACAATAGTGTAATAAAAAATAACAACCAATAATCCCAAATGCACAATCCAATATCTAAAATAATCTAAACTTGGAAATCCTTCTGCAATATCTGGAGTGATGACACCTTGAGAGGTTCCAGCTATAATCCAAAAAAGTAGTATTTCGTACATCCAATATTTTTTGTAATGAGTCAGTATTGGAATTATTAATGCCATAAAACTACATAAGAATAATGGTAAATCTGTTTTAAAATTATAAGTGTGGAAAATCACGTTGTAAACATGATAAAAAATTACGGTAAATGAAATAATTAAGGCTAAAACATGTACGACCTTATATTGTTGTTTTAACCCTAATTTATGCTTCGCAAATTTAATAAGTAAAACTCCAAAAATTAAAGCAAAAATAATAGGTGCTATATGCGCTATACTTCCAATCTGAACTCTTTCCATCTGTAGTATCAAATATAGTTCTTATAATAAAAAACACCATCCTAAATCCAAAGATAAAGGATGGTGAAAATTGCTATTAAATCAATAATTACTTCTAATTATCTATCTAATAACACTTTTTTAATAATAACATCTTTTCCAGAAGTTATTTTTACGTAGTATACGTTACTTGTAAATCTAGAGAAATCAATGGTAATACCTTTTTCATTGATATTATCATAATTTTTCTTGTGAGCAACTGTACCTACTAAATCATAGATTTCAATATTAACTTCTGATTTTGGAAGTTCAGTAAAACTAATGTTAAGTCTATCTTTTACTGGGTTTGGATGTAAACTTACCACATTTGAAAGCCTAGAGAAATTCCAACCATTATTATTATTATTGGTCGTAGTTTCCTCATTGTTGTACTCACTAGGTCTACATTTTCCTTTGATATATTTCGTACATACAGTCTGACAACCTTCAGAATCTGTAATTACTACAGTAAATACACATAAACCATTACCACCATTAAAATCTATCTTAGCATTAGTAACATCTGAAAGGATTTCCCAACCTTGTGTATTTGTCTCTACAGACCACTCATAAGTATAATCACCAGATCCTCCGCTAGCTTCTACAGTAAGTGTATTAAGCTTATCTATACCACAGTTTGAATAATCATTCTTAGTTCCTGTTTCGATATCACATGTAATCTCTTCAGGTTCAGAAATTATTACAATAGCAGTATCTAAACAAGCATCACCTATACGAGCATTATTTCCGTTTAGACTATAATTCTGAGCAATTACAGGATTTGCAAATGCTTCAACCACATAAAGTCCTGGTTCAAAGAACGACTGACCACTTAAATCCGGACCAATACCATTTTGCTTAATGGTATAGAACTCATAATCATCAACTCCAGTTACTGTTATAGTACCATCGTTTTCTCCATAGCAAGTCACATCTGTAAACTCTACATCGATATCAACTTCACCTGGTTCAATGATTGTAATTAACTGTTCAATGATACATCTTTCATCATCATTTCCTTCAAAGAATGCTCTTACTAAATAATCTCCAGGACCATAAGTTGCATTAGCATCATAAGGCTCTCCATTAATAGTTACTGTAGCTCCTTCTGTTACAGAATTTACAATAATTGTTCCGTCTGCTTCTTCAAAACAAGTCACATCAGTGTAATCAAAATCTAGTTCAATACAGATACACTCAGGAGATACTATATCTACCGAATTTCTACAAGTTACATCGTTAGAAACTAATGTTGTCGTTGTTACTGTAATATCCTCATCTGTTGGGATATCAATAACTGTCCAAGAGCCTTCACCATTATCTACTGGTGTACCCAATGTACTTGTTACTATTCCTTCAGAAACTTGAATATCTACTGAATATGTACCATACTCTTCATCACAAACTGGCTCACTAGCCATTATTTCTAAGATTAACTCAGTAACAGCTACTGTAGCAGTATCATCTGGACAAGGATCTGTACCAGTAACTGTATAAGTATATACTCCTTCTCCTGCTAGTTCTGGACTCCATGTTCCATTGTCATCAGGATCTCCTCCAAGGGCATTAAATAATTCATCAGCAGTCACTGATCCATTTTCACAGATAGTTAGCGCTCCATCTTCTCCTGCGTACACAGATTCTCTTCCGTCAACGGAGAATGTTGAACTGCAACTCACGCCATTTGGATTACAACGATCTGTTGCTAAATACTCAAAAGATAATTCAATATCTGTATCACAAACATAATCAGGTAATTCTGGGAAGTCTGCC
>NZ_JAVRIA010000012.1:0-38220 GCF_031846265.1 Microcosmobacter mediterraneus
ACTAATAATACTAAAACATAAAAAAGCCTTTACAAGATTCTTGTAAAGGCTTTTTTATGTTATTTGAGAAGTGAAGTAATCAGGCCTTTTCTTCTGCCTCATTACATTTCTTTTTACATTCCTCTTTGCATGCTTTTATTTCTTCAGCAGTCTTATTTGCACAGCAGTCTTTTTTATCATTATCGTTACAGGCTTTTTCATTGGAAAAACTTTTAACGGTTTTCATATTTTCAACTTCATATACCTTACTTACTTTAGCAACGATTTCTTCTAAGGAATTAGGGGTCACCTTGGCCTCATCATACTCAACCATAGCTAACTTTTTTCCAAAATCTACTTTAGCAGATTTTACACCTTCCATCTTAGCCATTTTCTTTTCAATGGTCTTAGCACATCCCATTTCGCAAGTCATACCGTTGATCGTAAACTCAGCTTTTGCCAAAGTAGCGTTAGGATCTATACTAGCTATTTCTGAACTTTTTTCACTTGAGATATCAACAGTTTTAACTTCTGGTGTTGATTGTTTACAAGCCACTATAAAAAATGTAGCTAATATTATTACTACACTATTTTTAAATGTTTTCATAAGTTTTAATTATTAGGTTATGAGCAAATCTAATAATATTTAAACTTTCTTGCAGAATAATTAACGAATTTTGTGATTATCTATAAAACTAACTTTTGTGAGTACTAATTCTTTAAAATGGATTTATCTTGTTATTCTTTCTATCATTTGGGGAAGTTCATTTATACTTATTAAAAAATCACTTATTGGCCTAACCCCTTATCAGTTGGGTTCCCTAAGGATAATTATTACTGGTTTAATTTTATTAATCTTTGGTTATTCTAGTATAAAGAATATTAAAAAAGACAAGTGGTTTTGGATTATAATTTCTGGATTTTTAGGCTCTTTTTTTCCTTCTTTTTTCTTCGCTATTGCAGAAACTGAAATAGACAGTGCTATTGCTTCAATTTTAAATTCATTAGTACCTCTTAATACAATTCTTCTTGGGTTGGCTGTATTTAAGATTACATCAACCAGGCGTCAAGTTATTGGAGTTATTATTGGTTTTATTGGTACAGCTATATTGATTTTTAGAGGTGCTGAATTAAACCCTAATCAGAATTATTGGTATGCTACTTTTGTAATTGTATCTACATTGATGTATGCAACTAATGTGAATATAATAAAAAAACACCTACAAGATGTTAAACCACTCACTATTGCTGCAGGTAATTTTTTACCCATTATAGTTCCTGCTTTTATTATTTTATGCTATACAGATTTTTTTTCAGAATTTAATCTTGAAAATGATGATCTGAAATGGTCCTTAGGTTATGTATTTATCTTATCATTATTTGGTACTGCGATTGCAAAAGTGTTGTTTAATAAACTCGTACAAATTTCCACTCCTGTTTTTGCGTCGTCTGTAACGTATTTAATGCCTATAATTGCATTGTTGTGGGGCGTCTTGGATGGTGAGAGTTTTTCTTGGACGCAAGGTTTAGCTACTGTAATAATACTCTTAGGCGTTTATTTAGCTAATAGAAAAAAATAAAAAAGCCGAAGCAAAAACTTCGGCTTTCGTTTATTATTATTTAGAATATCTAATCAAAATCAGCATCTGTAGCTGTATTCTGAACAACTTCAATTAACTTAAATTCTGCTTTTTGTGGTCCTAAAGCTCCTAATTTAACGTGGGGAAATTTAATACCTTCAACCACTTTGTAATCTGAAAATTCAGACTCTTGAGTTTGTGTTTGTCCCATGACGTTAATAACAGAAACTTCTTTAACTTTTAAACCAGTTTCAACATCATAAAATGATGTCACAGCCATAGTACTTCCTGGAACTTCAATTTTATAGGCATCTTTATCATTAACCTTTTCAATACCTATTAATTTAGCTTTACCTGAGGCCATAAAACCAAGTTCCGGGATTACACCCAATGACGGCTTAATATCGTCTAGCATTGCTTGAGGCATAGGTATTTTTTGTCCACCTTGCTTCATGTACATTTCTTTGTCTTTTGCCACAACAGACATCATTGGTGAACCATTCATAGAGGTTACTTGAGCAAACTTATCTGAAGTTCTTTTTTCTTCTATTAGAACTTTAGCTCCCATAGCTTCTGCTTCATACTTTAATATTACTGAAGAAATTTTAGAAATTTTGTCTTTACCACCAATAGCATCTATATACTTATTTAGAACAGCATTAGCATCAAGACCTTCAGGCATTTCTACATCATAATTTGGTTTTTCTGTTTCATTAGCAAACTTGTCGTAATACTTAATTGGAATACCTGTTTTTTCAAGATTCTCTAAAACTTCACTTCCTTTACCAACAATGACAATTCTAGAATTATCATCATAATATTTATTAGCTACTCTAGTTACGTCCTCTATACTTACATCGTTAATTTTTTGGAGGTAAGTGGCGTAGAAATCTTTAGGTAAGTTATTTAATTTAATGTTTAAAGCATAGTTGGCAACAGTTTGCGGACGCTCTAATCCCATAATAAAATTACCAACGTATTTAGCTTTAGCATCTTTAAGTAATTGAGGATCTACAGGTTCTGTTTTAATACGCTTTATTTCCTTTAAAGCTTCAACAACTGCACTATCAGTTACTTCATTACGTACCTTAGCACTTGCATTAAATCTTCCTAAACCGTACCTATTAGCGCCTAAGCTTGAGTAGGCACCATAAGTATATCCTTTGTCTTCGCGGAGATTTTTAAATAAATAACCTTCTCCACCACCACCAAGAATGTTGTTGGTAATTAAAGCCGCATGATACTCTTCATCATTCATCTTTAAATCTACATTGTTTGTAATAAAGATACTAGATTGAGTAGCATTAGGATAATCAACAAAATTGATTTGTTTGTATTGCGCATTTGGAGCAGCAGATTGAACAGAAAGTGAAACGTCAACTGATTTCTTCCATTTTCCAAAATGATTTTCAATTTGAGTTTTTACTGTATCAAAATCTATATCTCCAATAACAACTAAATAGGCATTATTTGGGTTGAAATATTTTTCATAAAAAGACGCAACATCTCCAAAAGTTACATTGTTAATTGTTTCTTCTGTTGTATACTCACCATAAGCATGATTTTTACCGTATGCTAATACACCTCTGACACGACTACTAATGGCATCTGTACTTTTTTCGTTTTGCTTTAAAGTTTCAATAAGTTTATCTTTTTCTTTTTGAAATTCTTCTTCAGTTAATAAAGGGTTTAGAGCTGCATCAGCCATTAATTCTAGAATACGATCCGAATATTTTGATAATGAACTCGCAAATCCACCACTAAAACCAAAATTTAGATTAGCACCTAAGAAATCAATCTCTTCATTAAACTCGTCTTTAGAAATAGTCGTAGTTCCATTTCCAAGCATACTCCCTAGTAAGCTTTCTACACCAGCTTTATCTCCTGTCGCAATTGGCTTATTATCTATTCTTAAAGAATAAGACACTCTTGGTAGTTTATGATTTTCTACTACTAAGACTTGCATTCCGTTTGAAAGAGAAAATTCTCTAGGAACCTCAAGGTTTATTTCTGGTTCAGGACCAGCCTTAGGTGGTTGAGATCTATCTATTTGAGCATTCATTCCTAATGATGTAAAAACCAATAGGAAAAATGTAAATGCTTTAAGTTGTATATTAAATTTAGTTTTCATCTTACTGATCATCTTTTTTTGGTAAATATTCTAATTCTACTCTTTGGTTTGGGCTCAAATATTTTTTAGCTACATCTCTTATGTCTTCTCTGGTAATAGATCTGTAAATATCAATTTCTTCGTTGATTAAATTTACATTACCATATAGTAGATAATATGTAGCTAAAGAACTAGCAATACCTGCTATACTAGAATTAGAGTTTACAAACTGATTTTCAAATTGGTTTAAAAGCTTTTGGTAATCGCGTTCTGAGATTAACTCTGTTTGCATTTTAACAATTTCTTCATCCATTTCTGCAAGAAGCGTACTTAACTCTGTTTCGCCTTGAGGTATACCAAATAAGGCAAATACACTATAATCCTTCTGGCCTAAATTAACAGCTTGTATTGTTAAAGCTTGTTTTTGCTCATCTACAATTTTTTTATAAAGAACCGAACTTTTTCCTCCACTTAAATAAGACGAAATCATATCTAAAACATAAGCATCTCTTTTTCCATATCCTGGTGTTCTGTAAGTTGCTATAATTGCAGGAATTTGAATGTTCTTATCGTAAGCTTTGGCTTTTATTGTCTCTGTAATTGGTGTTTCTTGTGGAAAGTTTCTAACAACCTCAGGTCTTGCCTGAACTTCACTAAAATAGTCAGTTACTAAAGTCTTTGTTTTTTCTAAATCAATATCTCCAGCAACAATAAGAACTGCATTGTTAGGACCATAATATTTATCAAAGTAAGCATTAAATTCTTCTAAGGTCGCTGCATCTAAATGCTCCATGTAGCCAATGTTAGGATCTTTATAAGGATGTACTTTAAAAAGATTACTTCCTATAGCCTCAAGAATTCCTCCATAAGGTTGATCGTAACGTTGACGCTTTTCTTCTTTTACAACTTCATTTTGAGTATCAACACCAACCTGATCAATTACAGGATGCAGCATACGCTCCGACTCTAACCACAAGCCTAATTCTAATTTATTGGATGGGAAAATTTCGTAGTAATACGTTCTGTCCTGAGAGGTGTTTGCGTTAAAAGTTCCTCCATTAGCAGGAATAATTTTCATAAATTCACCTCTGCCAATATTTTCTGAACCTTCAAATAAAAGGTGTTCAAAAAAGTGGGCAAAACCAGTACGTTCTCTATCACCATCTTTTCCTCCTACGTCATACATTACTGATGTTATGACTACTGGTGCAGAATTGTCTTGATGCATAATTACATGCAGTCCATTGTCCAAGTCGAATTCGGTGAACTCAACCTTCTGAGCATTAGCTGGGAACCCTAAAATCATTAAGGAAGCAAATGCCACTAGATATTTTTTCATCTGAGTTTGTTTTTAATATTAGTTACTTAACGTTTGTCTCAATCATAACCGATTTGTTACGAAAGTCTTGCAAAAATAATCAATCACTTAGGTTTTTAAGAATATATTATGCAAAAAGAATATTAAAAATTCTTAATAGAGTAGTAAGAACACATTATAAAAATATACTAAATACTGAAGGTTAAAACGTAATAAAGAAGGTAATAAAACAAAGTGCATAAAAACTATTGTAAGGTTTGCAGATTAAGGAATTAGATGTATATTTGCATCCATTTTTGAACAAAATTTAATTAATAAAAAGTTACGCTATGTACGCAATTGTAGAGATAGCAGGGCATCAATTTAAAGTTGAAAAAGACCAAAAAGTTTTTGTTAATCGTTTAGCAACAGAAGAAGGTAAGAAAGTTTCTTTCGATAATGTGCTTTTAATTGCAGACGATAGCAATGTAACTGTAGGCGCCCCAGCTATAGACGGAGCACAAGTAAGTGCCAAAGTCTTAAAGCACCTTAAAGGTGATAAAGTAATAGTTTTCAAAAAGAAAAGACGTAAGGGTTACCGTGTTAAAAACGGACACAGACAATCTTTAACTGAAATCGTCATTGAAAGTATTGTTGCTTCTGGAGCAAAGAAAGCTAAGGCAGAAAAAGCGTCTCCTAAGAAAGTTGAACCGAAAGCAAAAGCAGAGCCTAAGGCAGCTGCTCCAAAACCTGTAGCTAAAAAAGCCGCTCCAAAAAAAGCGACTGGGAAAGCTGATGATTTGAAAAAAATTGAAGGAATTGGCCCTAAAATTGCCTCTACTTTAGTAGAAGCTGGTGTTGCAACTTTTGCAGATTTAGCAAAATCAAAACCTGAAGCAATTTCTGAAATCATTTCTGGAGTTAGAGGTAACCATGTTACCGATACTTGGCCAGCGCAAGCAAAGTTAGCTGCTGAGGGTAAGTGGGACGAGCTTAAAGAATGGCAAGATAAATTAGATGGTGGTAAAGCTTAATTGCAAACCACTTAAGTATAACATTATAAAACCTTAAGATCATGGCTCATAAAAAAGGAGTTGGTAGTTCTAAGAATGGTAGAGAATCAGAATCGAAACGTCTAGGCGTTAAAATTTTTGGTGGACAAGCTGCTATCGCTGGAAACATTATCATAAGACAACGTGGTAATACGCATCATCCTGGTGAAAACGTATACCAAGGAAAAGACCACACTTTACACGCTAAAGTTGATGGTATAGTAAAGTTTACAAAGAAAAAAGATAATAAATCGTACGTTTCTATTGAACCGTTTGAAGCATAATCATTTTTCATAATCTACTCAAGTATTTGTTAAGTAGATTTTAAGTTATCAAAAAACCCTTTTCTTTTCGGAAAGGGTTTTTTTAGTTTATTGATATATTATTATCTAATTTAGGTGAAAATTAGCTGCATGTTTTCTTCCAAAAAAAGACTAGATAAAGCTTATGCTAGCGCAGAATGCATAACATTTAACAAACAGTCTAAGTTTATTTTATTTAGTGACTGCCATAGAGGTGATAATAGCTTTGCAGACGACTTTGCTAATAATAGAAACATCTATTTCCATGCCTTAAAGCATTATTACAATGAAGGATTCCATTATTGCGAATTAGGTGATGGCGATGAACTTTGGGAAAATTTGCAGTTTAGTGCTATCCTAGATGCACATAAAAATGTTTTTATGTTGATGAAGCAATTTCATGAACAAGGAAGATTGCATATGATTTGGGGTAATCATGATATGGTATACAGAGACCAAGAGTATGTTAACAAACATTTGTCTACCTATTTTGATGAGCGTATAGGACATCATGTTGAATTGTTTTGTGATATAACTTACAAGGAAGCTATAATTTTAAAAGAAGAGCAAACTGGTCAAGAACTATTTTTAGCACATGGACACCAAGCAGATTGGTGGAACTATACATTTTGGAAATGGAGCAGATTTATGGTGAGAGCATTATGGCGTCCTTTAAACATTATAGGTATTGCAGACCCTACAAGTCCTGCAAAAAACTATAAAAACCTAATTAAGGTTGAGCGTAAATTAAAAAAATGGATCATTCAAAATAATAATAGATTAACTATTGTAGGTCATACGCATAGACCAAGATTTCCTAGCCCTAATGAAGTACCTTTATTTAATGATGGCAGTTGTGTTCATCCAAGAAGTATCACAGGAATAGAAATAGAAAACGGGAATATCTCATTAATAAAGTGGCAAGTTTCAACCAGAGATGATGGGACTTTACAAATTATCAGAGTATTACTAGAAGGTCCAAGAGAACTTTCGGATTATATGACCAAATAAGTATTATGATGACAAAAATTCAGTTTTAAACTTTGGCTTAATTTTTGACTATCTTTATATAAGATTTAAAAGCTAAAACAATGGGTGGATATTATATTTTAATAGGAGCAATTATGCTAGCCAGCTGGTTAGTGAGCAATACACTTAAACGAAAGTTTGCAAAGTACTCCAAAATACAATTGCGTAATGGCATGAGTGGTGCTGAAATTGCAGAAAAAATGCTAGCAGATCATGGCATCTCAGATGTAGAAGTTATTTCTACAGCTGGACAATTAACAGATCATTATAATCCTAAAAACAAAACGGTAAACCTAAGTGAAGCGGTTTATAACCAACGCAACTCAGCAGCAGCAGCTGTTGCAGCACATGAGGTTGGACATGCTGTGCAACATGCACAAGCATATAGTTGGTTACAAATGCGCAGCCAATTAGTACCTATTGTTAGTGTGTCTTCGGGTATGTCTCAATGGCTAATAATAGGAGGATTAGTATTAGGTGCAGCTGCAGGAGTTGGACTTGGTTATTGGGTTGCTATTGCAGGATTAGCAATGATGGGATTTGCTACACTATTTAGTTTTATTACTTTACCTGTAGAGTACGATGCTAGTAATAGAGCACTAGTATGGTTAAAAAACAAAAACATAGTTACTCCAGAAGAATACAAAGGGTCTGAGGATGCTTTAAAATGGGCTGCTAGAACATATTTAGTCGCGGCTATTGGTGCATTAGCCTCATTACTTTATTGGGCATTTCAAATTTTAGGTAGAGATTAGTTAGTAAAACATACATAAAAAAAAGCTCCTTGATAAGGGGCTTTTTTTTATATCTTAATTTGCCTATCGATTTGTTGTTGTAGGGAAATAAAAGTCTCAGTCCTAGAAACACCTGTAATAGATTGTATTTCTTTATTTAAAACATGCATAAGATGTTCGTTGTCTTTAGCTAATATTTTAATAAAAACACTCCAATGACCAGTTGTATAGTGACATTCTAAAACTTCTGGTATTCTTTGTAATTGTTTTACAGCTTCAGGATTACTAACAGCCTTATCTAAATAAATACCAACATAAGCCATGGTTGTATAGCCTAATACTTTTGGGTTTACTATAAATTTAGAGCCACTTAATAAACCTGATTTTTCTAACTTTCTTAAACGTTGATGTATTGCTGCACCAGAGATACCAACATTTCTAGCTATTTCTAATATAGGTGTTCTGGCATCTTGCATTAAAGCACGTAGAATTTTTTTATCAATACCATCAATATGAATGTTCTTATTAACTACTTTCATGTTTCTTTACTAAGAATGTTTAGAATTAAAACTTAAAGATATAATTTTGATTTAATAATGTAAGTTTAGAGCACTAAATCTATTAAATTTTTAGATGTGTCCACTCTTCAAATATTTAATGGATTATAACCTAAAAAAGGAACCTTCTTTTCATTAAATACGACACCATAAGATTCTAATTCTTTTAATATTGGTGTATAAACTTCTTTAGAAATAGGTATTTGAACACCAGGAGTAGTTATGTTTTTGTTCAATATTGCTAACGTAGCCATAGCTACTGGTAAGCCAACTGTTTTAGCCATTGCAGTATAGGTTTGGTCTTCACCTACAGCAACCATAGTGGCATCAATTTGATGTTTCTCTCCATGAAGTTCATAACCAAATTTATGATACATAACAATCATATCTTTATCATTATCACTTAATGTCCAACTATCCATAAGTATTTTTTGAAGTATTTGAGCTGGAGTAGCTTTTTTAAGTTCTACAGATTTATTAGCATTAAATATATCTAGTTCTAAAAATTTATCCCATACAATATCATCCTGATCAATTTTTAAGGCGTGTCTAAACTTAAGTTCAACAGAATCAGTTGGGCTGTAAGGTAAAAAAGCATTTACAAAATCGCGATAGCTCATGTTTTCACTATCATCTATAGTGTAACTATCATCTGTCATTCCTAATTGCACAAAAACATTCCATGCTCTGCTGAAACCTACTCGTCTCATGGTACCTCTATATAAGGTTTTCACATAATCTAATCCATAAACTTGCTGATATTTTAAGGAATCTCTATTGGCATAAGCTTCAAACCTACCATAACCTTCAATATCTAAAAATTCAGTACGTCTGAATAGTCTATTGTAAGGGATATATTTAAACTGACTTTCTTGTAAAAATTTTGCAGCACCACCTTGACCAGCTACAACAACATTTCTTGGATTCCATGTAAACTTATAATTCCAGAGATTAGTATCGCTTTCAGGAGCTACCAAGCCACCAGTAAACGACTCAAATAAAATCATTTTACCACCTTTATCTCTAATGCTATCTATAACTTGCATAGCGCTCATGTGATCAATTCCTGGGTCTACTCCAATTTCGTTCATAAATATGAGACCATTTGCTTTGGCTTCTTCATCTAAAGCTTGCATCTCTGTACTAACATAAGAGGCAGTGACCATATGCTTCTTGAAATTAATACAATCTTTTGCAACTTCTATATGAAAACGTGCTGGCAACATGGATACAACGATATCAGCGTTTTTAATTGCTGATTTACGAGAGTTTTCATTAAATACATCTAAATGAATAATATTAACCTCTGGATTATGCCTCACTAAAGTCTTTGCGTTATCAATATTTACATCTCCTATGGTAAGTTGTAAATTCTCGCTTTGAGATTTGTCTACTAAATATTTAATAAGATAAGATGAGGACTTCCCAGCACCAATGATTAAAATCTTTCGCATAATGGCTTTATATCACTAATTTTGTATGCCACGAATGTAATAAAAGCACTAAGATTTAAAAACATAAACTCACTTTTATAATGAACAAATCCGTATTAATAACTGCATGTGTTTTAGGAGCCTTAAGTATTATTCTTGGAGCCTTTGCGGCTCATGGTTTAAAAAAAAGTATTTCTGCAGAATCAATGTCCATATTTGAAACAGGTGTTAAATACCAAATGTATCATGCATTATTTTTACTCTGTGTTGGATCATCATCTTATGTAATAGCATCTTATCAAAAAACGATTATGTATTTGGTTATTATTGGTGTTGTTTTTTTCTCTGGATCTCTTTATGGATTAGGAACAAATAATTTAACGAATTTTAATTTTAAAAAGATAGGTTTTATAACACCAATTGGTGGACTTTTACTTATTGCAGCTTGGATAACATTGTTAATAAATTTTGTGAAAATTAAATTGAATTAAATCCATTATTAAAGGTCACTTTAAATAAAATTATAACTTTGCACTTTTAAACAACACAACAATATATGGTAGATAATACCCAAGCAACGAAATCGATTTCGCTAAACCAATACGGAATTAAAAATGCCAAAGTACATTATCAACTTTCCTCAGATCAACTTCATAACATTACACTAAAAAAAGAGCAAGGTGTTGAGTCTTCACTTGGAGCTTTAGCCGTTAATACTGGTGAGTTTACAGGACGCTCACCTCAGGATCGTTTTATTGTAAAAGATGAGATTACTAAAGATCGTGTTTGGTGGGGAAATATTAATATACCTTTTAAAACAGATAAGTTTGATGCGCTATACAATAAAGTTGTAAACTACCTTTCCGAAAAAGAAGTTTTTGTAAGAGATAGCTATGCGTGTGCTGATGATAATTACCGTTTAAATATTAGAGTTATAAATGAGTATCCTTGGAGCAATATGTTTGCCTACAACATGTTTTTAAGACCTACTGAAAGGCAGTTAGAAAACTTTAATCCTGAGTGGACTGTTGTTAATGCACCAGGTTTTATGGCAGATGCTGAAATTGATGGAACACGTCAGCATAATTTTGCCATTTTAAACTTTACCAAAAAGATTGCTTTAATTGGCGGAACGGGTTACACAGGCGAAATAAAAAAAGGTATCTTTTCTGCTTTAAACTTTATTTTACCTGTATTTAAAAATACATTACCAATGCATTGCAGTGCTAATGTTGGTAAAAATGGTGATACATCTATTTTCTTTGGATTATCAGGAACTGGTAAAACAACCTTGTCTACTGATCCTGACAGAAGTTTAATTGGTGATGATGAACATGGCTGGACAGCAGAAAACACAGTATTTAATTTTGAAGGTGGTTGCTATGCAAAAGTCATCAATTTGTCTGGGGAAAATGAGCCAGAAATCTATAATGCTATTAAAAAAGGAGCAATTCTTGAAAATGTTATTATGGATAATAATGGCAATGTTGACTTTGAAGATACATCCATAACTCAGAATACTCGAGTAAGTTACCCAATTTATCATATCGAAAATATACAGAAACCTTCAATAGGTAAAAATCCAAAAAACATTTTCTTTTTAACAGCAGATGCCTTTGGAGTATTGCCTCCAATATCAAAATTAACGCCTAGTCAAGCAGCATATCATTTTATTTCGGGTTATACTGCAAAAGTAGCAGGAACTGAAGCTGGTGTTACTGAGCCTGTTCCTAGTTTTTCGGCATGCTTTGGTGCACCTTTTATGCCATTACATCCAACAAAATATGCAGAAATGTTAAGTCAAAAAATGAAAGATGCTGGTGTAAATGTCTGGCTAGTTAATACAGGTTGGACAGCTGGTCCTTATGGTGTTGGTCACAGAATGAAGCTTAAATACACAAGAGCTATGATTTCGGCTGCCATGAATGGCGATTTAGGTGATTATAGTTATGAAAATTACCATATTCATTCCGTGTTTGGAGTTGCGCAACCAAGACAATGTCCTGGTGTGCCAACGGAAGTATTAAGCCCAAGAGCAACTTGGAATAATGATGAGGCTTATTATAAAATGGCATTTAAACTAACTAATGCTTTCAGAGAAAACTTTAAGAAATTTGAATCTTATGCCTCTGAGGAAATTAGACGAGGAGGCCCTCAGCGCTATGCATTTTAATTAGTTTAAGAAACATTTATAAAAAAAAGCTAGTAATTACTTTCCTTTATTAGCTTTTAATATATATTTTTCTAAAGCCATTGTCATAGATGGTGTTTCTGGAGTTGGCGCAGCAATATCTACACGTAATCCTTTTTCTTTAACAGCTTTAATAGTCGTGTTTCCAAAAACAGCTAAACGCGTATCGTTTTGCTTAAAGTCTGGGAAGTTTTGAAATAAAGATTCAATGCCTGATGGACTAAAGAATACTAATATATCATAATACACATCTGCTAAATCAGATAAATCACTGATCACAGTTTTATAAAAAGTGGCTTGTTTCCACTTTACGCCTAAAGCATCTAAAGTTTCTGGGATAATAGGTTTTACCTTATCTGTAGTTGGTAATAAAAACGATTCGTCTTTATACTTTTTAATTAATGGGCTCAACTCAGCAAAAGTACGTTTACCAACATATATTTTACGTTTTCTATAGACTACATATTTTTGAAGATAGTAGGCTACAGCTTCAGATTGGCAAAAATACTTCATCGAATCTGGTACCTTAAAGCGCATCTCGTCAGCAACTCTAAAGAAATGATCTACAGAGTTTCGACTCGTTAATATAATTGCAGTGTATTGACTTAGATCAACTTTTTGATGTCTAATGTCTTTGGCTTCTAGGCCTTCTACATGGATAAAAGGTCTAAAATCAATTTTCACCTTTTGTTTTTCCTGTAAATCGAAATACGGAGAGTTTTCTATTTTAGGCTCTGGTTGTGATACTAAAATTGTTTTTACCTTCATACTCTAGCGACTAATTTTAAGCGTTATACTCTATAAAAACCTTATATAAAATAACATAAGGTCCAATTTCGAGAGCGCAAAGGTACAAAATAAAATAGAATAAATTATTTAAAAGTAATTTTTGATAGGTTTTGAATGAAGATATAAATCCGATGAGATTTATGATTACAATAAGCCCAATAACTGAGAAAACAACAACAGAATTAAGAGAAACACTAAAGAGTAATAACGCATTTATTGGTAGTAAAATGAAACCTGTGAAGTTTTTAAAACTTGTTTTCTGAAACAAGTAAGCATCCACAACCTCATCAATATCAAAAAGACTACCTATAAGTCTTTCTATAAGTACTTTTATTAATACAATAGCAGCAATCGCAAAAACCAACTTTAGAAATAAAGCTAGGTTAAATTCTAAAGGTGCAACAATACTATTATAGGCTAAAAAAGAAAATGTAGCTATTGTTAATGTTAAATTTATAAATAGCAATGAATCAAAGGAGTCAATGAATTTTTGATCTCTAGAATAAATTTTTAGGTATTTAGAATTACCTATTAATCCTAAAAAATCAAAAAAACGAGACGTATACACCATTTTAGAAACAGTAATTGCAACCAAACCAAGGATTAAAAACCCAGTGAGCCAATCGTAAGAAATAACCTCTCTTAACATAATGCTAAAGTATAAAGAAAATTAAATTGATTGCTCTATTTTGCAATGCTATTTCTTTTTAGCTTATAAGAAAAAAGTCAATTAATAGATTACTTTTGTTAAAAATTCTGTTGCATGCAAGATGCCATTGTTATTATTCCTACTTACAATGAGATTGAGAATATTGAAGCTATTATTAAGGCTGTATGTATTCAAGATAAGGCATTTCATGTACTAATTGTAGATGACAATTCGCCTGATGGAACAGCAGAGGTTGTTACATCCTTACAGAACAGTTTTAGTGATCAATTATTTCTATTAAATAGAACAGAAAAAAAAGGATTAGGAACTGCTTATATAGATGGTTTTAAATGGTGTTTAAATCAGTCTTATCAATATATTTTTGAAATGGATGCCGATTTTTCTCATAACCCTAAAGATTTAATTAAGCTTTACAATGTTTGTGCAAATGATGGGTTTGATCTTGCTATAGGGTCGCGTTATATTGATGGTATCAATGTAGTTAATTGGCCAATGAGTAGAATTTTGTTATCCTATTTTGCGTCTAAATATGTACGTTTAATTACAAGGATGAAAATCAATGATACCACAGCTGGTTTTATATGTTACAGAAGAGAAGTTTTAGAAGCTATAGACTTGCAAAAAATTAGATTTATAGGTTATGCCTTTCAAATTGAAATGAAGTTTAAAGCGCATTTAAAAGGTTTTAAAATTAAAGAAGTACCTGTTATTTTTACAGATAGAGTTAAAGGTAAATCTAAAATGAGTGGTAGTATTATATCTGAAGCTGTTTTTGGAGTTATTAGTATGAAATTTAATAGCTTATTTCAAAAAAATAATAAGAATTAACGAATGAAAACACTAATTAAAAACGCTAAAATAGTTAACCAAGGTAAGATTATTGAAGGAGATATTCTTATTGAAAATGAACTAATATCCTCAATTGGTGAACACTTAGATTTTACTAATGTTGATATTATAATTGATGCTAAAGGCAATTATGTTATTCCTGGAGCTATTGATGACCAAGTCCATTTCCGTGAGCCAGGTTTAACACATAAAGCCAATATAGAAACAGAATCTAAAGCAGCTATTGCTGGCGGAATTACCTCTTTTATAGAAATGCCTAATACTAATCCACAGACCACAACTTTAGAAGAGCTTAATAAAAAGTTTGATAGAGCTTTAGAGACATCTTATGCTAATTACTCTTTTATGTTCGGTGGCACTAATGATAATTTAGATGAAATTTTAAAAGTAAACCCTAAAGATGTTGCTGGATTAAAATTATTTTTAGGATCCTCTACAGGAAATATGTTAGTTGATGACCCTGAAGTTTTAGAACGCATATTTGCATCCACAGATATGGTCATTTCTGTACATTGTGAGGATGAAGCTACCATTAAAAAAAATACAGCACATTATAAAACCATCTATGGTGATGACATACCAGTTAAATACCATCCAATTATTAGAAGTGAAGAAGCCTGTTATTTATCTTCATCCAAAGCGATAGAGTTAGCAAAAAAAACTGGAGCACGATTACATGTATTTCATTTATCGACTGGTAAAGAAACACATTTGTTTGATAACGCCATTCCGCTTAAAGATAAGAAGATTACTGCAGAGGTTTGTATTCATCATCTCTGGTTTTCTGATAAAGATTATGATGAAAAAGGAACACATATTAAATGGAATCCTGCAGTTAAAACCAGTGATGATAGAGCACAACTTTGGGAGGCCCTTTTAGACGACAGAATCGATGTTATTGCAACCGATCATGCACCACATACCTTAGAAGAAAAAGCAAATGTGTATACAAAAGCGCCTTCTGGTGGACCACTTGTTCAGCATGCTATGGTTGCATTGTTTGAAGCTTATCATAACGGAAAAATAAGCATAGAAAAGATTGTTGAAAAAACAGCTCATAATCCTGCTATTTTATTTGATGTAGAAAAGCGAGGATACATCAAAGAAGGGTATTATGCAGATTTGGTAATAGTAGATGCCAATGCACCTTGGACAGTGGCTAAGGACAACATCCTCTATAAATGTGGTTGGTCGCCATTTGAAGGAACTACATTTAAGTCAAAAATTACACATACCATCGTTAATGGTAGCTTGGTATACAATAATGATCAACTAACTGGAGTTAAAGCAGGTAAACGATTGACATTTAATAGGTAATAATGATAAAGAAGTTTTTTATAATAGTTAGTTTTGGTATCATTAGTCTTAGCTGTACTGAAACAGAAAAACCAGTAAAACCTGAAAACCTCATACCTATTGATCAAATGGAGGCTATACTTTACGATAGTTTTATACTTAATGCAACCAAAGCATCCAATAAAAAAACATTAGAACGTAATGGGATCTTTCCTCAAGATTACCTCTTTAAAAAGCATAATATAGATAGTACACAATTTACTGAGAGTAATGCTTATTATGCTACAGATATAGAATTGTATCAACAAATCATTGATCGTGTAAAATTAAAATTGCAGCAAGAAAAAAACGGTTACACTGAAGCTTTAAAACAAGAAGATGAACGTCGTAGAAAAAAACAAGATTCTATAAAAGAGGCACGAAAAAAGCGTATAGATTCTCTTAGAAAAGTCAATAATTCTCGAAAAAATAAAGAAAAGACAACTTAGTTTACTTCAGGTCTTTTAAATAAAACTTACAGGTATCCTTAATAGAAATATCTAAGGATTTAAATTCATAATTTAAGGCAGTTCTAATTTTTGAGTTATCGTATTTAGTAATACTATGTGCTGTATTAGCCACTTGTTTGGATAATTGACGTCGTTTTCCAAATAATTTATGACTTAACCAATCTAATCGCCAAGCCACACTCAATAAAAATAGAGAAGCTTTCTTTTTAGGAGATTTTACGTGCAATTCAGTAGCTACGTTTTCTATAAACTTTTTGAAAGATAAGTTTTCAGAAATTAAAATAAAGCCTTCGTTTTTAATATTAGAAGGCATTAATTTTAGCATTGGGTTAACCACATCCCAGATATCTACATAACCTGTAATACCTTCTGTGTAATGAGACATGCCTTTGTGTATTCTCTTAAAAAATGATCCACTACTTCCTCCATGCCAATAGCCAGGACCCAAAATAACTCCTGGATTAATAATAACTGCATCTAATCCTTCTTGTGTTCCTCGCCAAATCTCTAGTTCTGCACCATACTTACTTATAGCATAAACACTATTATCCTTCTCGGAATCCCAAGGCGTTTGCTCAGTAATTAAATCTTTAGAATTTGGTTGCTCACCAATAGCAGCAATTGAGCTAACAAAACATAATTTTTTCACATTAAAAGAAAGAGATAGGTTAACAATATTAGCTGTACCTTCTATATTTATCTTTCTAAGGACATCAAATTTATCAGGTTCAAAAGACACAAAAGCAGCGCAGTGGTATACAAAATCCACATCTTTAAATGCAAGTTGTAAAGCTGGAATATCATTAATATTGGCTTTAACCCATTCAATACTATTAAAAAGTGATTCACTATCATCTGAATAATATGAAAACACATGTTTAACGGTTTTTAATTTATGGTCTCGTCTGTAAATAGCTCTTACCGTTTCTCCATTAGACACTAGTTTAAATAATAAGTGAGAGCCCACTAAACCTGTTCCACCTGTAACTAAAATCATATAACGAAATTAGTAAAATATGATCAATAAGAATTATCAATATTTGAAACGTCTTTTTACAATGATTTTTATCTTTGCTAAATCTTAATGACTCTAATATGATGACGACCAATTTAGTAGAAGAATTACAGTGGCGAGGTATGGTACACGATATTATGCCTGGAACAGAAGAACAACTTTTAAAAGAAATGACTTCTGCTTATATTGGATTTGATCCAACTTCAGACTCACTTCATATCGGAAGTTTAGTCCCAATTATATTACTATGTCATCTAGAAAAAGCAGGACATAAACCCATTGCATTGGTAGGCGGAGCAACAGGAATGATTGGTGATCCATCTGGGAAAAGTGATGAGCGAAATTTGCTAGATGAAAAAACACTTAACAACAATGTAACTGGAATTAAAAATACATTAGCACGTTTTTTAAATTTTGATTCTAAAGAAGCAAATGCACCTTTTCTGGTTAACAACTACGATTGGATGAAGGATTTCTCATTCATTGATTTTGCTCGCGATGTTGGTAAGCGTATTACTGTAAACTACATGATGGCTAAAGATTCTGTAAAAAAGCGTTTATCTGGAGAAGGTAGTGTTGGCATGTCGTTTACAGAATTTACATATCAACTTATACAAGGTTACGATTTTTACCATTTACATAAAGCCTACGATTGTAAATTACAGATGGGAGGAAGTGATCAATGGGGAAATATTACAACAGGAACAGAATTGGTAAGACGAATGAATGTAGGAGAACAAGCAAAAGCTTTTGCAATGACGTGTCCACTAATTACCAAAGCAGATGGCTCTAAGTTTGGAAAATCTGAGGGTGGAAATATCTGGTTGGATGCCGATAAAACATCTGTATATAAGTTTTACCAATTTTGGTTAAGAACTACAGATGAGGATGCTGAAAAGTACATTAAAATCTTTACGTTTTTAGATAAAGCTACCATTGATAACATAATTAAAATACACAAAGAAGCTCCTCATCTCAGAGCTTTACAAAAGAAATTAGCTGAGGAGGTTACAACTTTTGTGCACTCTCAAGCAGATTTTGAAAACGCTAAAAAAGCTTCAGAGATTTTATTTAGTCAATCATTTAAAGAAGATATTGAAACCTTAGATGAACAAACATTTCTAGATGTTTTTGAAGGCGTTACCACAGCAGAGATTTCAAAATCCGATATTGAAAATGGCTTGGATATGATTGGTGCTTTAGCTGCAAAAACTGGATTTTTAAGCTCTAACGGTGAAGCACGTAGAGCCTTAAAAGAAAATTCAGTTTCAGTGAATAAAGACAAGGTTAAAGAGGATTATTCGTTGAGCAATTCAGATTTAATTAATGGTAAATACGTTGTTTTAAATAAAGGAAGAAAGAATACATTCATTATTGTAGTGAAGTAATTACTTCCTTTTAACGAAATTAAAAGATTTTCCTTTATAATATATGCTATATACCAAATGTAACTTAGCTACTATTTAAACGCATTTAAACCTGTAATATCCAAACCTGTAATAAGTAAATGAATATCATGTGTTCCTTCATAAGTAATCACACTTTCAAGATTCATTGAGTGGCGCATAATACTATACTCACCAGAAATTCCCATACCACCAAGCATTTGTCTTGCTTCTCTGGCAATATTTATGGCCATATCCACATTATTTCGTTTCGCCATAGAGATTTGCGCTGAAGTGGCTGTTCCGTTATTACGCATCACACCAAGTTTCCAAGCCAATAATTGTGCTTTTGTAATTTCGGTAATCATTTCGGCTAGTTTTTTCTGCTGTAATTGAAATTGTCCAATGGGTTTCCCAAATTGCATACGTTCTTTGCTATAACGCAAAGCTGTGTCGTAACAATCCATGGCTGCACCAATCGCTCCCCAAGCAATACCATAACGAGCAGAATCTAGACAGCCAAGAGGTGCGCCTAGACCAGATTTATTAGGTAATAAATTTTCTTTTGGCACTTTTACATTATCGAATATTAATTCACCTGTTGCCGAAGCTCTCAGTGACCATTTGTTGTGTGTTTCTGGTGTTGAAAATCCTTCCATACCTCGTTCTACAACAAGTCCATGAATACGACCCTCTTCATTTTTTGCCCAAACTACAGCTACTTGAGCAAAAGGTGCATTACTGATCCACATTTTCGCACCATTTAAAAGGTAATGGTCTCCCATATCTTTGAAATTGGTGGTCATGCCTCCAGGATTACTTCCGTGATCTGGCTCTGTTAAACCAAAACAACCCATCCATTCGCCAGAAGCTAATTTTGGCAAGTATTTATTGCGCTGCTCTTCATTGCCATATTTCCAGATAGGATACATAACTAGTGATGATTGTACTGAAGCAGTACTTCTTACACCAGAGTCTCCGCGTTCAATTTCCTGCATGATTAGACCATAAGAAATTTGATCCAGTCCTGCACCTCCATATTCCTCTGGAATATATGGCCCAAAAGCACCAATTTCAGCCAAACCATTAATAATCTGAGTTGGAAATTCTGCTCTTTGAGCATAATCCTCTATGATAGGAGATACATCTCTTTTTACCCATTCTCTGGCAGCATCTCGTACCAACTTATGTTCGTCTGTTAAAAGCTCATCTAAATTGTAGTAATCAGGAGCTTCGAATAAGTCTGGCTTCATTATAAAATGTTTTAAAAATTATATTTAGATATAAGTTTTGGGACTTAAATTTTTTAAAATACCCATTATTGGGTCAAAAGTAACGAAAACGATTGCAGTAGACAATCCTTAAGTTACATTTTCAAGTAGAAATCTTTAGTAAGTAAAATATAGTCTTTGGTATATTGATGACGAGTAGTTTCAATGATTAACTCTGATGATTTTACCTTGCCTTTTTGAAATGAAAACTCTAAGAGACTTCTTTTGATTTCAGCATTTGGGTTTCCTTTTAAATGAAGTAAGCGCTTTGGAAATAAACCACCTTTTGCTGCTAATTCAATAAATGTTAACTCTTCTTTATGCGGAATAATAACAGAGAAAATCCCTGATGGATTTAATAGTTGACTCACACCATAAATTAAATGTTCAAACGGCATGGCATCATTAAATCGTGCCAAATCTCTTGAATTATTATTAGTCTTATAATCTTCTGAGTAAAATGGAGGGTTACAAATAATAAGATCGAATTTATCTTCTACATCTTCAGTAAACTCCAACAATGAAGCATGGTAGCAAAATAAACGATCATTCCACTGTGAATTCTCAAAATTCTCTGAGCACTGTTCGTAAGCATCTGCATCTATTTCTATAGCTTCTATTTGTTGTGCATTACTGCGTTGTGCAAGCATTAAAGACAGTACACCAGTTCCTGCACCAATATCCAAAATAGAAAATGGATTGTGATTAACCGAAGTCCAAGCACCAAGTAAAACAGAATCTGTGCCTATTTTCATAGCACATCTATCTTGATTTACAGCAAACTGTTTGAATTTAAATGGTTTATTACTCATGTTTTATCATTCCTATAAATATAGATCAATTAGACCTTCAGGAGTTTCCAGATGAATTGTTTTGTTATCTCTATCAAGAGATTTTATAAACTCATCATTCATTGGAATGAGTATTTCTTTGCCTTCACTATCAATTTCAAATAGAGCTTGAGCACTGCTGTCGTTAATGCCTTTTATAATTCCTACAGTTCCGAAGTTTCTATCTTCAACAGTAAACCCAATCACTTCATGAAAGTAAAACTTGTTCCCTTCTAATTTTGGTAATAACCCAAGTGGTAAATATAAATCTGATTTTAATATTGCATCAGCATCAGTCTCTGTAGAAACATCCTCAAATTTTAGACGTAATAAATCAGATTTATGAAGTTGCGATTGTTCAATAAAAAAAGGAACGAGATTACCTTTTAAATCTAAAAATATAGCATCTAAGTTTTCGTAAATTTCAGGCTCATCAGTATCTAGTTTCGCTAATACTTCACCTTTAAAGCTATACTTTCTTACAATCTTACCAAGATAAAAACAATCGTCTTTTTTCATAAAAATAAAAAACCCTGACAATTATTGTCAGGGTTTAAAAGTATAAAAAATTAATTTTTACTCTTCTTCGTTAGATGCAGTAGTTTCTTCTGCAGCTTCTTCAACTTCTGGTTCAGCAGCAGCAACTCTTGCTTCATTAACAGCTTTTTCAGCTTCAAAAGCTTTTGCTTTTGCTTCAGCATCAGCTTTTGCTAATCCATCTTCTTTTGCTTGTACTTTACTGGCCTTTTCTTCAACCCAAGCATTAAATTTTTGTTCTGCTTCTTCTTCAGTTAAAGCCCCTTTTCTTACGCCACCTGCTAAATGATTTTTTAACATAGCACCTTTGTAAGACAAAATAGCTCTCGCTGTATCTGTTGGTTGAGCTCCATTCTGAAGCCATTGTACCGCACCATTGATATCTAATTCAATAGTTGCAGGGTTTGTGTTTGGATTGTAAACACCTAACTTATCTAAGTATTTACCATCTCTTTTAGAGCGAGCATCTGCTGCTACAATCCAGTAAAAAGGCTTTCCTTTTTTACCGTGTCTCTGTAATCTAATTTTTACTGACATTTAAATTAATTTGTGAGGTACACGACCTCGATTATTAATGAGTCGGCAAATTTAATACTTTTTTTATGTTTTACAACTGAAAAACCAATACTTTATCGAAAAAGGCGCAAATATAATTTATGCTACTTTTAATCGTTTCTATATATTGAAATTATTGTGTAGATTTGAAACTTTAGCCTCAGAGTTCAATAATTTTGGTTTAAACCAATATGATAATGAAAAAATTACTAACACTTCTTATAATATTTACCACATGTTTTGGCTGTGGTGATGATGTTGAATTTAATACACCAGCTATTCAAGGAAATAGAGATGGAGAGTTATGGAGAGCAACATTCTATGCAGCTGATATAGATTTTGGAGGCTTTATTTTTGAAGGTGGTAATGGTATTGAAACCCTTCAGTTAATTACACCTACCGATACAGCTAGTCCTGTGCCTTTTGATTTAGGTCCAAATACAACTAGTGTTGCAATTTATAGAGATGCTCAAGGTGTCATTTACTCTACTGCTAATGAGCCAGATTCAAGTTTATCTCTTTACCCATCCGATGGACAAATTGAGGTAGAATTTGTTGATACAAGTTCGGAGCCATTTCGCATTAATGGTAAGTTCTGGTTTACAGCTTACAGCCAAGATGGCTTAAGATCTATTAATTTTAATGAAGGCTTTTTACATAGAGTACCATTAATAGGAGGCATAGAAGCGATTGGAAATCAAAATGCATGTTTACAAGCAACACAAGCTTTAAACACTGCTCAACAGACGTTTAATAGTACAGCAACTGATGCGCCAGAATATCCTGATGCTTGTTCTGCATATAAAAATGCTCTTCAAGATGCTATAGATGCATGTGGAGATACTAGTGGTGCGTTACAAGCCATTTTTGACGCCTTGGATTTGTGTGTTTAGATGATAAAAAAATCACATAAAGTATCTCATTATGAAGTGCTTTTTTGTTTACAAGTGTTTATAACTTTTAATGTGTTAACTAGCATTATTTCTTATTTTTAAAGTTCGGATTTTTTACTGCAAAAGAACTTTATGTACTTAATATTTGATACTGAAACTACAGGATTACCAAAACGCTGGGATGCACCTTATACAGATACAGATAATTGGCCAAGAGCCATACAGATTGCTTGGCAACTGCATGATGCTATGGGAAATTGTTTGGAGCATCAAGACTTTTTAATTAAACCTGAAGGGTTTAATATTCCTTATGATGCTGAAAAAATTCATGGTATCTCTACAGAATTAGCAGAAGAGCAAGGTATTCAGCTCAATGAAGTTTTAGAAAAGTTTAATGAAGTACTCCGTAAAACTAAATTTATTGTCGGGCAAAACGTAGGTTTCGATGTAAATATTATGGGCTGCGAATTCCATAGAGCAGCTATTGAAAACTCCTTACAACAACACCCTGTTTTAGACACTTGTACAGAACATACAGCAGCACTTTGTCAACTTCCTGGAGGACGAGGCGGAAAGTTTAAATTACCAACACTAACAGAATTACATCAATTTCTGTTTAGCACACCTTTTGCTGAAGCACATAATGCCACCGCTGATGTTGAAGCTACAACGCGCTGTTTTTTAGAATTAATCAGACGTAGAGAATACACTAAAGAACAACTCGATGTTCAACCTGATTACTTTGATGCATTTTCAGAAGAAAACCCATCTGCAATTCAACTCATAGGATTAAAGCATATTAATCTAAAAAGCGAAAGCGCAAAAATTAATGATCGTCTCCAAAAAGAACAAACAAGTACCTCATCAACTGAGGTCACAAAAGAGATTGCCTCACAACTTACCTCTGCAGAATTTGTGCATTTACACAATCATTCTCAGTTTTCAATTTTGCAATCGACCATAAGCATTAAAGATTTAGTATCTGCTTCAGCGAAAGAAAATATGCCTGCTGTAGCATTGACAGATCATGGTAATATGATGGGAGCATTTCATTTTGTTAAAGCTGTTTCAAATTATAATAAAGATCTCAAAACAAAAGAAAAAGAAGCACAAGAGCTTGGTGAAGAGTTTAACCAAAAACCTATAAAACCAATACTAGGTTGTGAGTTTTTTGTATGTGAAGATCACAGAGATAAAACAAGGAAAGATAATGGTTATCAGATAGTATTATTAGCAAAGAATAAGAAAGGTTACCACAACTTAGCAAAGTTGTCATCAGCAGCATTCACCGAAGGGTTTTATTATGTTCCAAGAATCGACAAAGCTTTAATTGAACACTACAAAGACGATATTATTGCACTCACAGGAAACCTATATGGTGAAGTGCCAAGTAAAGTATTAAATGTTGGTGAAAAGCAAGCTGAAGACGCTTTAATTTGGTGGAAAGACACCTTTGGAGATGACTTATATATAGAATTAATGCGTCATAATCAAGAAGATGAAAATCGTGTTAATCCAGTTCTTATTGAGTTTTCAAAAAAACATAATATTAAACTTATTGCCACCAACAACACCTATTATGTTGAACAAGAAAATGCTAATGCTCATGATATCTTATTGTGTGTTAAAGATGGTGAAAAACAAGCTACGCCAATAGGCAGAGGTCGTGGTTATCGATATGGATTACCTAATCAGGAATACTATTTTAAGTCTTCTGAAGAGATGAAGGCTTTGTTTAGAGATATACCAGAAGCTATCATTAATATTCAAGACGTTGTTGATAAAATAGAACCATTTGAGTTAGCTAGAGATGTATTGTTACCAGCTTTTGATATTCCTGATGAGTTTAAAGACAATGAAGATAGTCTCGATGGAGGAAAACGCGGTGAGAATGCTTATCTAAAGCATTTGGCTTTCGAAGGCGCTAAAAAAAGATATGGTGACATTTCAACAGAAATAAAAGAACGTTTAGATTTTGAGCTTAGTGTTATTGAAAATACTGGTTATCCAGGTTATTTTTTAATTGTAGAAGATTTTATTAGAGAAGCGCGCAATATGGATGTTTCAGTTGGTCCAGGTCGAGGATCAGCCGCTGGCTCTGTAGTTGCCTATTGCCTTTGGATTACCAATATAGATCCTATTAAATACGATTTACTTTTTGAGCGGTTTTTAAATCCAGATCGTATAAGCATGCCTGATATTGACATCGATTTTGATGACGAAGGTCGAGGTCGTGTTATGGAATACGTTATAAATAAGTATGGAGCTAATCAAGTTGCTCAGATTATAACCTACGGAACCATGGCAGCTAAATCCTCTATTAGAGATACTGCTAGAGTTCTCGATTTACCACTTGGTGATGCAGACCGTATCGCTAAGCTGATTCCTACAATGTCTAAATTAGGTAAGATTTTTGGTATTGATGAAAAAGAACTAGCAAAGAAATTTCGTTCCGAAGATTTAGAAAAAGTAAATCAACTCCTTAATATTTCAGATGGTGATGATTTGGAAGCAGAAACGGTAAACCAAGCCAGAATCTTGGAAGGCTCAGTTCGTAATACAGGAATCCATGCTTGTGGTGTTATTATCACACCAGATGATATTACAAATTTTGTACCTGTAGCTACTGCAAAAGATTCAGACTTATATGTAACTCAGTTTGACAACTCTGTGGTTGAAAGTGCTGGTTTACTAAAAATGGACTTCTTAGGTTTAAAAACGCTGACGCTTATAAAAGATACTGTGAAAATTGTAAAAGCTAAACATGGTATTGCTTTAGATCCTGAAAGTTTTCCTTTAGATGATGAAAAGACTTATGAGCTTTTCCAACGTGGAGAAACGGTAGGTATTTTTCAGTATGAATCTCCTGGTATGCAGAAGCATATGAAAGATTTAAAACCTACTGTATTTGATGATCTTATTGCGATGAATGCTTTATATCGTCCTGGCCCAATGGAATATATTCCAAGTTTTATTAAACGAAAACATGGTGAAGAAGACATCAATTACGACTTGCCAGAAATGGAAGAGTACCTTAAAGAAACTTATGGTATTACAGTGTACCAAGAGCAGGTAATGTTGTTATCTCAAAAATTAGCTGATTTCACAAAAGGTGAAGCTGATGTTTTGAGAAAAGCTATGGGTAAAAAGCAGAAAGCAGTATTAGATAAAATGAAACCTAAATTCATTGAGCAAGCTGCTGCTAAAGGTATGGATAAGGAAAAACTAGAAAAGATATGGAAAGATTGGGAAGCCTTTGCTAGTTATGCCTTTAACAAATCACATTCTACGTGTTATGCTTGGATTGCTTATCAAACGGCATATTTAAAAGCACATTATCCTGCAGAGTATATGGCTGCTGTGCTTTCTAATAACATGAGTGACATTAAGTCTGTAACGTTCTTTATGGAAGAGTGCAAACGAATGAAATTGAATGTGCTTGGTCCAGATGTTAATGAGAGCTACTATAAGTTCTCAGTAAACAAAGATAATGCGGTACGTTTTGGAATGGGAGCTATAAAAGGCGTTGGTCATGGTGCAGTTAAAACTATCGTTGAAAATAGAAAAAAAGATGGAAATTATGGTTCTATTTTTGATTTAGCAAAACGAATTGATCTCAGAGCAGCCAATAAAAAATCTTTTGAAGGCTTAGCTTATGCTGGAGGATTTGATTGCTTTAAAAATCATAGAGCGCAATATTTCGCTCAAGAAGGTGATGGTATTACTTTTTTAGAAAAAACAATGCGTTATGGTGCCAAGCACCAAGAAAATGAAAATTCTGCTCAAGTGAGTTTGTTTGGTGCTGCTAGCGAGGTGCAGATTGCTGAACCTCAAGTACCTCCTTGCGAAGAATGGGGAACTATGGAAAAATTAGCTCGTGAGAAAGAAGTCGTAGGGATTTATATTTCTGGTCACCCGCTTGATGATTTTAGAATAGAAATGAAAACATTTTGCAATGCTAATTTGGCATTGCTAAACGATTTAGAATCTTTTGTTAATAGAGAACTCACTTTTGGAGGTGTTGTTACAGATATACAACATAGAATTAGTAAACAAGGAAAAGGTTGGGCTTCATTTACTGTTGAAGACTATACAGATAATTTTGAGTTTAGAATCTTTGGCGAAGATTATTTAAAGTTTAGGCATTTCTTAGTTCAAAATTCATTTGTATATGTTAGAGTCTACGTAAAAGAAGGTTGGGTTAATAGAGATACAGGTAAAAAAGGTGATCCTAGAATACAGTTTAATAATTTTCAATTATTACATGATGTTATGGAAACCTATGCTAAAAAACTATCTATTCAGTTAGATATTAATGATATAAAAGAAAATACCATTCATCGTATTCAAGATTTAGTACAGCTGCATCAAGGTAATAGTGCGCTTAATTTTATTGTTTATGATAATGAAGAACAAATAAAACTACAGATGACTAGTAGGAAAGGGAAGGTTAAGATTTCTCAAGAATTACTATATGAATTAGATGAAAGTAATGTGAAGTATAAACTGAATTAAACTATGCAAAAGACCTTAAGTATTCTGATAACTTTACTCTTATTTTGGAGCTGCAAAACTGAAACCAAAGAGCATAAAATTTCTGAGGTTTCAATTGAACAAAAGCTTCAAAGTGTTTTAGATTCTATTTATTTTAAGAATACAAATGCCATAGGAATTTTAACACATGTAGAATCTAAAGCGCACAATCTTTCTTGGAATGGTGCTGCAGGATATTCAGATAAAAATAAATCGTCCTTGGTGTCAGAGCAACCCGTTTTAATAGCAAGTAATACTAAAACCTTTATAAGTGTGGCAATACTTAGGTTAGTAGAGATGTCTCAACTAAAATTAAATCAATCTATCGACTCCTTGATTTTTAAAGACACAAATGTTTTACTTAAATCTAACAACTACAATACTTCAGATATTTCAATATTACATCTGTTAAATCATACTAGTGGAATTTCTGATTATGCTACAACAGATGACTACATAACAATGGTAAAAGACAATCCTTCGCATAGATATTCTAGAGATGAACAAATTAGGTTGGCAATGACTTTAGGTAGTCCTTTAGGAAATCCTGGAGATGTGTTTTCTTATGCAGATGTTAATTACCTTTTACTTTCTGAGGTTATTGAAGGGTTAACAGATAAACCATTTTATACATCTGTAAGAGAATTATTAAAATATAGCGAACTTGGATTAACCAACACTTGGTTTTCTACATTAGAAGATTATCCAAAACACTGTTTGCCTTTAGCACATCAATATTGGACTTCTGAAGGACTAGATAGCTATAAGGTAGATCATTCATTTGATTTATATGGTGGTGGCGGAATTGCATCGACATCAAAAGATTTAGCTTTATTCTCTCAAAATTTATTTAATCAAAATATTTTTGATCAGCCTAATACCATAGATTTAATTTACACAAAAGCTGCTCCTAAAGAACCTATGGAAGGTGATTATTATTTAGGATTATCTTCAATTAATGTTGGAGGTTTTAAGGGTTATGGACACGGAGGGTTTTGGGGAACAGCAGTCAACTATTTCCCAGAGTTAGATACATCTATTTCTGTTTTTGTGTTGGAACGAGATAAAAGAATATTACGCTCAGATATCAATAAAGCGTTTATTAAAATCTTAAAATAACATAAAGGTTTACTCTTTTACAAACCTAAAAGATTCTGTTTTATCTGGTGTTGTAACATTAAGAAAATAAACACCATTTGCCAATTCAGAAATATCAACTTTAGTAAGTTTGTTTTCAGAATAAAATTGCATCACAACTTTACCAGAAACATCATAAATTTTAAAGCTTAGTTCTGAATTTATATTAGATTCAATGTTTAATACATCTACAACAGGGTTCGGGAAAATAGAGAAGCTTCGACTTTCAAAATCTTCTGTAGAAAGGGTGTCAAATACAATACAAGCACTACGTTCTGTACAGTTTCCTGAGCTGACTTCTACTTGATAACTTCCGTTAGATACTGGATTGTACGATTGATTAGTTGCACCAGGAATAGCAGTATCAGTATCACAATTATACCATTGATAACTCGCTGAGCTTTGATTAGATGTTAGTGTTGTTGTATTTACAGTTACTGTATTGTCAACACTTACTAAATCTGCCATTGTAGCTGTGTAAGCTAAAACCAACTTAGCAATTTCTGTAAAATACGGCAAATCTAAGGTAGCCGCTCTATCTGTGGCTTGATGATAAAAAGGAGTTTGATCATTAGTTTCCCAGGACTCACCAACTAACACAGCAGCAAAACCGTTAAACCAAAAAGGTGCATGATCACTTGCAAAGGTACCGTTTGGAACTTCTACAACCTCTAAATCAAAGCTGTAAGTGTTAAATACTGAAATAATATCGTTCTTCATGGTTACAGAAGGCGCAAATTCTTGTCTAAAATCAATATCAAATTGGTTATCTCCTGGAGTTCCTGGAGCATCACCATCGTAACCCATCATATCCATATTTAAAACTGCAGCAATATTATCACCATTGGCATTGGCAGCATCAGCATAAAAATCTGAGCCTAACAAACCTATTTCTTCTTCATCCCAAAGTGCATAAATAATGGTGTTATCAAAGCATTGCGTTGATAAGATCTTAGCTATTTCTAAAACAGCAGTAGTTCCTGTGGCATTATCATCTGCACAAAAATTAGCAACAGTATCGTAATGTGCACATATAATATAGATTTCTGGATTAGCAGCTTTTCCTAATTGTGTTGCAATAATATTTCTTCCATTAGTATTAAATGCTTGGTCTGTAATAGTAAGGTTAGACATGGACTGAAATTGCTCAACTAAATAATCAGCAGCAACATCATTATTATTCTCTTCTCTATTTAAAATTACTGTTGGTGATCCGTTTACAGTGGTTACAACTTCTCCAGAAAACTCATTTAAAGTTGTTTGTAGGTTGTTTTGTGTTAACAGATCCATTAAGTTTTGAACGGTCTGTCCATAGCTCAATGCAGTAAAAATAAAACAGCCTAATACACTATATATCAGCTTGTTCATAATAAGGGGATTTCTAGCAATTGAAAGCAAAGATACGTTTTTTAAATAATTTTTTATCCTCTACACTTGTAGAATTAGATTTTATTTCTACATTTGTAGAGTTAATTCTAAACATATAGAATATGCAATTATCAAAATCTGAGGAACAGTTAATGCAATATTTATGGCAGCTTAATACAGCGTTTATGAAAGATTTATTAGACGCTTATCCTGATCCAAAACCTGCAACAACAACCGTTGCTACATTGTTAAAACGTATGGCTGACAAGGGTTATATTACCTACAAAACCTATGGTAAATCTAGAGAGTATTATCCGTTAATTAAAAAGAAAGCCTATTTCTCTAAGCATGTTAATACCTTAATTTCCAATTTTTTTAACGACAGCGCTTCCCAGTTTGCTTCCTTTTTTACACAAGAAACAAATCTTACCAAAACGCAGTTAGAAGAATTGAGAGCCTTAATAGATAAAGAAATTGAAAAAAAATGATAGTATTTATATTAAAATTTAGCGCTTGTTTAACAATACTGCATGGTATTTATAAACTTCTTTTAGAAAAAGAATCACTGCATCATTTTAAGCGATTTTATTTACTTGCTATTGTTATAGTAGCCCTAATAATACCTAGCTTAACATTTACAACAGATGTTGAGCAATTGGTTGTAGATTCCTTTTTATACACTACGCCTCAACCATTGGGCGTGCAAGATTTTGCATTAGAAGAGGTCGCTCAACCTTTGTTGCCTATAGTATTATGGAGTATTTATAGTCTTGGAGTGCTACTGTTTACCTGTAAGTTTTTAATCAATCTCTATAAGCTTAGAGCTGATATTAAAAACAATCCTAAGTTAAAGATAGAAGGCTTTACCAATGTTCTACTACAAAAACTTAAAGTACCATTTACGTTTTTGAATTTTATATTTTTTGATAGAGCTGCATTTGAAAGTAAGGAAATACCCAAAGAAGTTATACTGCATGAACAAGCACATGCCAAGCAAAAGCACACTTTAGATATTTTATTTATTGAAATTATTCAGATTGTTTTCTGGTTTAATCCCTTGCTGTTTTGGCTAAAGCGAGACATTAAACAAAATCATGAATACCTTGCGGACCAAGCTGTTGTTAATGAAGGTACAGATGTACCTTTATATCAAGAAATACTATTGCGTTTCTCCAATCAACCTCAGAACCCTCTAGTTAATACCATCAATTATTCATCCATCAAAAAACGATTTACACTTATGAAAACACAAACCTCTAAAACACAAGCGTGGACTAAATATGCACTTTTAGTCCCAATAATAGGTTTGCTCATTTATGGTTTCAGTGAAAAAGAAACTGTTATTGTACCTATTGGAAATGAGAATGCTGCACTTGTTATGCCTCAACAAGGAACAAATAAAGGTGCTACAGAAGCTATGATGCAAGAGTATAAGGCCTTTATTGAAAATTTCAAGAAAACCAGACATGTTAAAAACGACAGTTACGATAGAGCTATTGCCATATATGAGATTATGACAGAAGCACAGAAAGCATCTGTAGAAAAATATCCTGAGCTACCTAGCCTTAAAAATATAATGATAGAGAATGCCACGAAAGAACGTGCATCTAAACCAACAAATCAACTCCTTGAAAATTGGAAAGACAACTCAAAATACGCCTTATGGATTGACGGCAAAGTTCTAGACAATGCCATACTCAATGGTCATTCCGCATCAGATTTTGTGCATTATTTTCAGAGTAAGGTGTATAAAAATGCAAGAAGTGAACGCTTTCCACAGCCTTTTCAGGTTAATATGTATACACAAAAATATTATGACGCTAACTTTAAAAATCGTGATGGTAAAGAATATAACCGTTTAGCCAAAAACTATACTGATGCGTTAAGCACATGGTTAAAAGGCGACCGCTCGGACAACTCAGAATTACAAATTCTTAAAAGTTTAGCAGATAAAACGTATAACTCTATTTCAGAGGAAAGAAGAACACTGCTTGGTTTAAAGCTTACACCACCTTTGCCAGCAACTTATAAAACTTCAAACATAAAAAATAATGTGTTTAAAACCGAGAACAAATATTATGCAAGGAGTGTAGAAGTGAAAGTTCTAAATGGCAATGCTTATCTAATAGATGGCATTAAAGCAACTAAGAAAACATTCCTCAATACGTTTAATCAATTACATCAAGATATTACTCCAGCAACACGAAATAAAATATTAAATATTCATGTAGATGCACCAAAAGAGATTTCTGATAAGGAGGCTTGGTTTATATTTAATGCTTTGCAAGATTATGGCTTTTATAGACTAGTAATGCCTAACCAAGAGATAAACAGAGAAAAAGGCAATACACCATTTGCTATTGAAATCGATAGTAACTCTCAATTTCAAAAGGGCGCTTCAAAAGCAGAAATTGACGAGTATAATAAACTTGCAAAAAAATATAATGCTGCGCTTAACGGCAAGAAGACTACATTCTATAAAAAAGAGATTGATCGTATGGAATATATTTATGGTAAAATGTCTAAATCTCAAAAGGCAAATGCAGAGTCATATCCTAACATTCCGCCTCCACCACCACCTCCTCCTGTTAAAGAGAACACAACGCAATCCTTTTCTCAAAGTGCATCTTACAGTGAGACATCATTTGAAGATCATGCAAAAAAGCTCATTAAAAATGATGCTGTTTTCTATTATAAGGGCCGTAAAATTTCATCAGATAGAGTATTAGAATTAATTAGGAATAATAAAGATATCATGATACGCTCAGACAAGTCTTCCTCTACAAAAAACATGGATAATATTTATACATTATTAGATGGTCTAAAAGACATTCCTCCTCCACCTCCAGCACCAGAAAAAAATAAGGCATCAAGAAAAAATGGAAGCACAACAGGTTTTATTAATATTGATGGTGCAAAACATTATTATGTGACTAATAGAAACACAACGCGTTACTTCAATAAATATGGAGTTGAAGTAGATAAAGACGGAAATAAAGTTAATGGCAATAAACAAGTTAACGCCTCAGACGTTATTCCTAATCAATATGTTAAAAAAGTTTATGATAATAACCAAGTAGAGATTGAATTTAAGGATAACAAACCAGAAAAATCTACTTCCATTGCTCAAATTACAAACAGTAAAGAAGTTATGGTTAATGGGAAATTTTCAAAAACTAATGAATTCTCAATGATTAGAAAAGAGTTGATGAAAGCTATCTTAACTTTAGAAAAAGGAGAAGTCACCAGGTTTAAACTAAAAATCCCAGGAGTAAGAACTCAACAAATTATCGGAAATACAGTTAATGCTGCTACACAGAAACTAATTATTAAAGCGCCTAAAAATAGTTATATAACCTTATTTGATATTAAGGATGGTAAGAAGTCCAATATTAAGCCCATAATTATTGAGCTAATAGATTAATAAAAATACTAAAGCCTCGATTTTCGAGGTTTTTTTGTAACAAATCTACTATTTCTGCGTTCTAATAAGAACCTGTGCTGAGCGCAGTCGAAGTAATCAATCAAAAAACTACACATCATGCTTAAACAATTTTTCATTGTTTGCTCTGGAGCTGATACTGCTATTCTTGAAAGCTGTTCTAACGGTGAGCAAAATAAATATGCAGGTATCGGAGCAACTGTTTTTTTTACTGCAATAATGGCAACTATTGCAGCTTCTTATGCACTTTACACAGTCTTTGATAATTATTATACTGCAGCAATTTTCGGAATAATTTGGGGTTTACTTATTTTTAATTTAGACCGTTTCATTGTCTCCACCATAAAAAAACGTAACTCGGTTATTGATGAGTTTATTCAAGCCTTGCCTAGGATAATTTTGGCAGTAATTATTGCAGTTGTTATATCAAAACCATTAGAACTTAAGATATTTCAGAAAGAAATTGATCAGGTACTTTTGGAAGAGAAAAATGCGATGACGCTCAATAATCAGACACAAATTGCTGAGCAATATACACCAAAAGTTGAGGGTCTTAATAATGATATAGCAGTACTTCAAAATCAAGTTATTCAAAAAGAAACAGAAGTCAATGCATTATATGATACCTATATTTCTGAAGCAGAAGGTACAGCAGGTACAAAGCTATTAGGAAAAGGTCCTGTATATAAAGAAAAACGCGAAAAGCATGATGCTGCTTTAGCTGAATTAAATGCCTTAAAAGCAGAAAATAAGTCTAAAATTGCTACCATTGAAGCAGAGATTTTACAACTAAACTCAAACTATGCTAATAAAGTGGCTACAACGCAACCTATTATAGATGGATTTGATGGTTTAATGGCAAGAGTTAACGCTTTAGACAAACTACCTTGGCTGCCTTCTTTTTTTATTTTTCTATTGTTTTTAGCCATAGAAACGTCACCTATTTTTGCAAAATTATTATCACCAAAAGGCGAATACGATTATAAACTAGAAGATTCGGAAACAGCCATAAAGACTTGGGTTGAACAAAAAGTTAATGAACGAAAAATACTATTAACTACAGATAGAGATATAAATAACCGAGTATATAATGACATAGCAGAAGAAGACGATTTATATAATTACAAGCGCAAAAAAGCAAGAGAACTCATGCAGCATCAGGCTGATGCCTTTATTAATCATCAAAAAAATGTATTATAATAAGTTGTCATTTCTCGTGATTTTATTATGTGAAATAGTATGAGAAGTCTATTTAGGATTTTAACTTGGAAAACATATCCCAAATAACAACACCACAACTCACAGAGATATTTAAGGAATGTTTGGTGCCAAATTGTGGAATTTCTATAACATAATCGCTTTCACTAACCACATCTTGTGATACGCCTTTAACTTCATTACCAAAGACCAAGGCATAGGTTTTATTTTCTTTTGGATAAAACTCATTGAGCATAGTTGCTCCTTCAGTTTGCTCAATTGAGCAAACAACAATATGGTTTTGTTTGAGTTTTTTTACTAACTCTAAAGGGTTTTCAGCATAATCCCAATCAACACTGTCTGTGCTACCTAAAGCTGTTTTATGAATATCTTTATGTGGTGGTTTAGCCGTAATTCCACAGAGATAAATCTTCTCAATTAAAAAAGCATCGCTACTTCTAAACACAGAACCTATATTATTAAGACTCCTTATGTTATCAAGAACAATAATTAGTGGTGTTTTTTTAGCATCTTTAAACTCTGAAGTATTTAACCTATTAAGTTCACTATTCTTTAATTTCCTTTTCATCATTCAATGAGGCCTTTAGTTTTTAACAACTGTAGATAACTTATAGATTTTCAGTTTCAATAAACTTCAAATTATAAGTAAATTAGCAATCTTACAATCCTGAGAATTAAAGACAAAAATAAGCAATCCTTTGGCTAAAAAAGTAAAAAAAGAGACACCTTTAATGAAGCAATACAATGCCATTAAGGCTAAGTATCCTGATGCTTTATTGCTTTTTAGGGTTGGTGATTTTTACGAAACCTTTGGGAGCGATGCTGTAAAAGCTTCTAAAATCCTTGGTATTATTCTTACAAAAAGAGGCGCTGGTAGTGATAGCGAAACGGAATTGGCTGGTTTTCCTCACCATTCGTTAAACACATATTTACCTAAATTGGTTAAAGCTGGAGAACGTGTTGCCATATGTGATCAGTTAGAAAACCCAAAACTAACCAAGAAAATTGTAAAACGTGGTGTTACAGAATTAGTCACTCCAGGTGTTGCGTTAAATGATGAAGTACTCCATGCTAAATCCAATAATTTTTTGTGCTCAGTTTATTTTGATAAAAAATATATTGGTATCTCTTTTTTAGATGTGTCTACTGGTGAGTTTTTAACCTCTCAAGGTAACACTGAGTATATTGATAAGCTTCTTCAAAATTTTAGACCAAGTGAAGTTTTAGTTTCAAAACAAAAACGTCAGCAATTTTTAGAATACTTTGGTGCTAGTTTTCACACTTTTTACTTAGAGGATTGGGTGTTTCAAACCGACTATGCCAACGAAATACTCAATAAACACTTTGAAACTAAAACCTTAAAGGGTTTTGGAATTTCAGACCTGTTTGAAGGTATTATTGCATCAGGATCCATACTTCATTATTTAGGGGAAACGCAACATAACAATTTAAAGCATATCACTTCAATTAATAGAATTGCCGAAGATGATTATGTATGGATGGATAAATTCACAGTAAGAAATTTAGAGCTTTATCAGTCTACAAACTCAAATGCAGTAATGCTTATAGATGTAATTGATAAAACTATTTCTCCAATGGGAGGAAGAACATTAAAACGTTGGCTAGCTTTACCCCTTAAAAACAAAGATAAAATAGCAAGACGTCACGACGTTGTAGATTGTTTATATAATGATGCGGCAACTTTACAAAAATTCCAAAACTCCATAAAGAATATTGGTGATATAGAACGTCTTATTTCTAAAGTTGCTACACGAAAAGTTAATCCTCGTGAAGTCATACAGTTAAAGAATTCTCTAGAAGCAATTGTTCCAATCAAAGCCTTAGCAAATCAAAGTAAAAATAGAGCACTACAAGAGCTTGGACAGAACATCCATAACTGTGATGAATTAAGAGAAACGATAAAATTTACTCTAAATGAAGAAGCACCTGTAAATATTTTAAAAGGAAATTCTATCGCTGAAGGATTTTCTTCAGAGCTAGATGAGTTAAGAGGTTTGTCTTCTTCAGGCAAAGCTTATTTAGATAAAATGTTAGAACGTGAAAGTGAAATAACAGGAATTCCTTCATTAAAAATAGCGTCTAATAATGTATTCGGTTATTACATTGAAGTAAGAAACACACATAGAGATAAAGTCCCAGAAGAATGGATTAGAAAACAAACTTTAGTTAATGCAGAACGTTATATAACTGAAGAATTAAAAGAATACGAAGCAAAAATTCTTGGTGCTGAAGAGCGTATTTTATCTATAGAACAGCAACTGTTTTCTGAACTTGTTTTTAACATGAATCGTTTTATTAAACCAGTTCAAGACAATGCTTTATTAATAGGCCAACTTGATTGTTTAAGTGGTTTTGCTCAGTTGGCTAAAGACAATCATTATTCTAAACCTAATATTAATAATTCTCATACTTTAATTATAAAAGAAGGACGTCATCCAGTTATTGAAAAACAGTTACCTGCTGGTGAAGCTTATATTGCTAACGATATTTTTCTAGATAGAGAAACCCAACAATTTATAATGATTACTGGACCTAATATGTCTGGTAAGTCTGCAATTTTAAGGCAAACAGCACTGATTGTTTTATTAGCTCAAATGGGAAGTTTTGTTCCTGCTGAACACACTGAGATAGGACTTATTGATAAAATCTTTACTCGTGTTGGTGCAAGTGATAATATTTCTATGGGAGAATCTACGTTTATGGTAGAAATGAATGAAACCGCATCTATCCTAAATAATATATCAGACAGAAGTTTAGTACTGTTAGATGAAATAGGAAGGGGAACTAGCACATATGATGGTATTTCCATTGCCTGGTCAATCAGTGAATATTTACATGAACATCCTGCAAAACCTAAAACCCTTTTTGCAACTCATTATCATGAGTTAAATGAAATGTCTGAAACATTTAAAAGAATAAAAAACTATAATGTTTCAATAAAAGAGCTTAAAGATAATGTACTCTTTTTAAGAAAATTAGTTGAAGGAGGAAGTGAGCATAGTTTCGGTATCCATGTAGCAAAAATGGCTGGTATGCCACAACAAGTTATCAGAAGAGCTAATAAAATTTTAAAGAAACTAGAAAAGTCTCATTCAAATGAAGAGTTGACTACTAAAGTTAAATCTTTTAAAGACGATTTACAATTGAGCTTCTTTAACTTAGATGATCCACTATTAGAAGAAATCAAAGAAGAAATTTTATTAACAGATATTAATACCTTAACTCCTGTAGAAGCATTAATGAAGTTAAATGAAATAAAACGTATGCTTTTAAAAAAGAAACAAGCCTAAATTATTTTTTTAAAACACTTTGCTTTTATAAGAAATAGTTTAAATTTGCATCCGCAATCGTAAGATTGTACGTTCATTTACACACTGCGAAAGTAGCTCAGGGGTAGAGCATCACCTTGCCAAGGTGAGGGTCGCGGGTTCAAATCCCGTCTTTCGCTCTGAAACTTTCTTAATAATATACCAAGCGATGTGCTGAGCATGTCGAAGCCTGCTGAAGTGGTGGAATTGGTAGACACGTTGGACTTAAAATCCAATGGCCATTATGGCCGTGCGGGTTCAAGTCCCGCCTTCAGTACAAAGCCTTTACAAGAATCTTGTAAAGGCTTTTTTATGTTTTAGTATTATTAG
>NZ_JAVRIA010000013.1:0-5489 GCF_031846265.1 Microcosmobacter mediterraneus
TATTCTAAACAAAAAAACACCCTTACTAATAAAAGTAAGGGTGTTTATAAATCACGTTAGTTGCGTGACAAAAAAGGCGGCGACCTACTCTTCCACGATTGTAGTACCATCGGCGCAAATGGGCTTAACTTCTCTGTTCGGAATGGTAAGAGGTGAGCCCCATCGCTATAACCACCTTAAAGTTTAGTAATTAGTAACTTATTATTAGTAAAATAGTACTTACTACTTCACACTTATTACTAAGTACTTGCGCTTTTGCGCAAATATCTTAACATATTGAAAAAGGACGATAATTGTCTATATACATGATTGTTTTATACTCTAAAAAAACACCTTCACTCAGCAATCATTACTGGTCACTGAGCGAAGTCGAAGTGACAATAAGCCTATGGGTTATTAGTACTACTTGGCTATGACATTACTGCCTTTACACCTATAGCCTATCAACGTGGTCATCTTCCACGACCCTTTAAAGAAATCTCATCTTGTGGTGGGTTTCGCGCTTATATGCTTTCAGCGCTTATCCCTTCCCAACGTAGCTACTCTGCAATGCCACTGGCGTGACAACAGATACACCAGAGGTTAGTCCAACTCGGTCCTCTCGTACTAGAGTCAGATCCACTCAAATTTCTAACGCCCACAGTAGATAGAGACCGAACTGTCTCACGACGTTCTGAACCCAGCTCGCGTGCCACTTTAATGGGCGAACAGCCCAACCCTTGGGACCTTCTCCAGCCCCAGGATGTGACGAGCCGACATCGAGGTGCCAAACCCCCCCGTCGATGTGAGCTCTTGGGGGAGATCAGCCTGTTATCCCCGGAGTACCTTTTATCCTTTGAGCGATGGCCCTTCCATGCGGAACCACCGGATCACTATGCTCTACTTTCGTACCTGATCGACCTGTATGTCTCTCAGTCAAGCTCCCTTATGCCATTGCACTCTACGCACGGTTACCAAGCGTGCTGAGGGAACCTTTAGAAGCCTCCGTTACTCTTTTGGAGGCGACCACCCCAGTCAAACTACCCACCAAGCACTGTCCTTCGCAAGAAGTTAGACTCTAGATAAGCAAAGGGTGGTATTTCAACAATGACTCCACAACGCCTAGCGACGCCACTTCAAAGTCTCCCACCTATCCTACACATTACTTATCCAAAGCCAATACTAAGCTATAGTAAAGGTTCACGGGGTCTTTTCGTCCCACTGCGGGTAAACGGCATCTTCACCGTTACTACAATTTCACCGAGCTCATGGCTGAGACAGTATCCAGATCGTTACACCATTCGTGCAGGTCGGAACTTACCCGACAAGGAATTTCGCTACCTTAGGACCGTTATAGTTACGGCCGCCGTTTACTGGGGCTTCATTTGAATGCTTTGCTAAAAGCTAACATCTCCACTTAACCTTCCAGCACCGGGCAGGTGTCAGGCCCTATACGTCATCTTTCGATTTAGCAGAGCCCTGTGTTTTTGATAAACAGTCGCCTGGATCTTTTCACTGCGGCCCATCCGAAGATGGGCGACCCTTCTCCCGAAGTTACGGGTCGATTTTGCCTAGTTCCTTAGCCATGAATCTCTCGAGCACCTTAGAATTCTCATCCCAACTACCTGTGTCGGTTTAGGGTACGGGCTGCTTCACTCGCTTTTCTTGGAAGTCGCTTCTCTGGATTATCACCTTGGCCGTAGCCTCAGTGTACTATCGCCGTGTTACCACTGGCTTCAACGTGCTATTCCGTCAGCACGCACCAAATATACGCCTCCGTCACTTTTATTGTGAGCAGGTACAGGAATATTAACCTGTTGGCCATCCACTACCCCTTTCGGGTTCGCGTTAGGTCCCGACTAACCCTCAGCTGATTAGCATAGCTGAGGAAACCTTAGTCTTTCGGTGTGCGGGTTTCTCGCCCGCATTATCGTTACTTATGCCTACATTTTCTTTTGTAGCTTCTCCAGCATACCTCGCAGTACACCTTCGACGACACTACAATGCTCCCCTACCACTTTTACAAGTCCATAGCTTCGGTAGTATGTTTATGCCCGATTATTATCCATGCCGGATCGCTCGACTAGTGAGCTGTTACGCACTCTTTAAATGAATGGCTGCTTCCAAGCCAACATCCTAGCTGTCTGTGCAATCCAACCTCGTTTATTCAACTTAACATACATTTGGGGACCTTAGCTGATGGTCTGGGTTCTTTCCCTCTCGGACATGGACCTTAGCACCCATGCCCTCACTGCTGATCATCATTTTATAGCATTCGGAGTTTGTCAGGAATTGGTAGGCGGTGAAGCCCCCGCATCCAATCAGTAGCTCTACCTCTATAAAACTAAATCAACGCTGCACCTAAATGCATTTCGGGGAGTACGAGCTATTTCCGAGTTTGATTGGCCTTTCACCCCTACCCACAGGTCATCCCAAGACTTTTCAACGTCAACGGGTTCGGGCCTCCACTATGTGTTACCACAGCTTCACCCTGCCCATGGGTAGATCACACGGTTTCGCGTCTACCACTGCTAACTTAAGCGCCCTATTCAGACTCGCTTTCGCTACGGATCCGTACCTGAAGTACTTAACCTTGCTAACAACGGTAACTCGTAGGCTCATTATGCAAAAGGCACGCCGTCACCCTAATGGGCTCCGACCGCTTGTAAGCGTATGGTTTCAGGTTCTATTTCACTCCCTTATTCAGGGTTCTTTTCACCTTTCCCTCACGGTACTAGTTCACTATCGGTCTCTCAGGAGTATTTAGCCTTAACGGATGGTCCCGCCAAATTCACACAGGGTTTCACGTGCCCCGCACTACTCAGGATACTGCTATCTTACTAATCTTTACTTATACGGGACTATCACCCTCTATGGTCGCTCTTTCCAAAGCGTTCTAATTCATTATAGCTCAAATATCGCAGTCCTACAACCCCAATATTGCCGTAACAATATTGGTTTGGGCTAATCCAATTTCGCTCGCCGCTACTATCGGAATCACTTTTGTTTTCTTCTCCTCCGGGTACTTAGATGTTTCAGTTCTCCGGGTTCACTTCCTTTCGGATACTATGTCTTCAACATAGTGGGTTGCCCCATTCGGATATCTACGGATCAATTTGTATGTGCCAATCCCCGTAGCTTTTCGCAGCTTATCACGTCCTTCATCGCCTCTGAGAGCCTAGGCATTCCCCATACGCTCTTATTTAGCTTATTGTACTTTTGTCTTTTTAATGAGTTACATAATTGCTCGTTACAATTATTAATTTTATTAAATATTTCTATCTAATTATCATGTATCTTTTTCAATATGTCAATGAACGTTTTCAGCTATACGCTGTTGGTGGAGAATACCGGAGTCGAACCGGTGACCTCCTGCGTGCAAGGCAGGCGCTCTAGCCAGCTGAGCTAATTCCCCCAATTACTAGTAGTTAGTAATTAGTAGTTAGTAGTTAGTACAACTACCACTCAACTTCTAGAATTTCCTTTATATATTATAGTTAGTAGTCTCAGGCAGACTCGAACTGCCGACCTCTACATTATCAGTGTAGCGCTCTAACCAGCTGAGCTATGAGACTCTACTATAATAGATCAATTAAATTAACAGCAAAAGAGAACAAACTATCTTTTTCTTCTTATTTATAGTCGTCTTTCTCTAGAAAGGAGGTGTTCCAGCCGCACCTTCCGGTACGGCTACCTTGTTACGACTTAGCCCTAGTTACTAATTTTACCCTAGGCCGCTCCTTACGGTGACGGACTTCAGGCACTCCCAGCTTCCATGGCTTGACGGGCGGTGTGTACAAGGCCCGGGAACGTATTCACCGGATCATGGCTGATATCCGATTACTAGCGATTCCAGCTTCACGGAGTCGAGTTGCAGACTCCGATCCGAACTGAGATAGGTTTTAAGGATTCGCTCCACCTCGCGGTGTGGCTGCCCTCTGTACCTACCATTGTAGCACGTGTGTAGCCCAGGACGTAAGGGCCGTGATGATTTGACGTCATCCCCACCTTCCTCACGGTTTGCACCGGCAGTCTTGTTAGAGTTCCCATCTTTACATGCTGGCAACTAACAACAGGGGTTGCGCTCGTTATAGGACTTAACCTGACACCTCACGGCACGAGCTGACGACAACCATGCAGCACCTTGTAAGTAGTCCGAAGAAATAAGCATCTCTGCCTAATGCAACTTACATTTAAGCCCTGGTAAGGTTCCTCGCGTATCATCGAATTAAACCACATGCTCCACCGCTTGTGCGGGCCCCCGTCAATTCCTTTGAGTTTCATTCTTGCGAACGTACTCCCCAGGTGGGTCACTTATCACTTTCGCTTAGCCACTCAGACCGAAGTCCGAACAGCTAGTGACCATCGTTTACGGCGTGGACTACCAGGGTATCTAATCCTGTTCGCTCCCCACGCTTTCGTCCATCAGTGTCAGTACATTGTTAGTAATCTGCCTTCGCAATTGGTATTCTATGTAATATCTATGCATTTCACCGCTACACTACATATTCTAACTACTTCACAATGACTCAAGATAACCAGTATCAAAGGCAATTCTACAGTTGAGCTGCAGGATTTCACCTCTGACTTAATTATCCACCTACGGACCCTTTAAACCCAATGATTCCGGATAACGCTTGGATCCTCCGTATTACCGCGGCTGCTGGCACGGAGTTAGCCGATCCTTATTCTTACAGTACCGTCAAGATCGTACACGTACGATTGTTTCTTCCTGTATAAAAGCAGTTTACAACCCATAGGGCAGTCTTCCTGCACGCGGCATGGCTGGATCAGAGTTGCCTCCATTGTCCAATATTCCTCACTGCTGCCTCCCGTAGGAGTCTGGTCCGTGTCTCAGTACCAGTGTGGGGGATCCCCCTCTCAGGGCCCCTATCTATCGTTGCCTAGGTATGCCGTTACCATACCTACTAGCTAATAGAACGCATACTCATCTTGTACCGCCGAAACTTTAATAGAATCTCGATGCCGAGACTCCATACTATGGGGTATTAATCTTCATTTCTAAAGGCTATCCCCCTGTACAAGGTAGATTGTATACGCGTTACGCACCCGTGCGCCACTCGTCAGCGGATTGCAAGCAATCCCTGTTACCGTTCGACTTGCATGTGTTAGGCCTGCCGCTAGCGTTCATCCTGAGCCAGGATCAAACTCTTCATTGTTAAATCTTCTGGTATAAATACCAATATTATTAACAACTATAAAAAATTGATTGAGTACTCAAAATGGCTTATTCTCTTTGTCTTGAAAAATTATCGTTTCCAATAACTTCTCTACGCTGTCAATTCAATATGTTAATGAACTTTTTTATTCAAACTTCTTAGCGTTCTGCTCCAAAGCGGGTGCAAATATAAAACCCTTTTTTTTATCCCACAACATCTAAATCAAAAATATTTTTATTTTTTTTATATTGATTCTAATACGTTATTCAACTCCTCAATATCATTAATCTAAATCACCCTTTCAAAGCCCTAAATATTTAAACTTCTTAC
>NZ_JAVRIA010000014.1:0-4373 GCF_031846265.1 Microcosmobacter mediterraneus
TACAAGTCAACCCCAATCCATTAGCAAATTCATTAAGTGATTTGGAGGTATGTGATGACGACAATGATGGTTTTGGTTTATTTGATTTGAGTTTACGCGATGCAGAAGTTATAGGTATTCAGACAGGTGTAAGTGTAAGTTACCATGAGACCCAGGTTAATGCCGAGATGGATATATCTGCTTTACCGACCAGTTATAATAATATAGTAGCAGGTGGTCAATTAATCTATGTCCGTGTAGAAGATGATGTAACAGGATGTTATGCAGTTACCGACTTACAATTAACAGTACATCCAGCACCACTAACGATAGTCGTAACACCGTTAGAATTATGTGATGACAATAACCCAGGCGATGAAGAGGAAGACTTTACATTAAGTGATAAGACTTTAGAGATATTAGATGGTCAGGTAAATATGACCGTTAGTTATTATGACAACCTATCAGATGCAGAGACCCAAAGCAATGGATTAAATGCAACGACATATACCAATACAAGCACACCACAAACGATTTGGTATGTTATAGAAAACGACAACACCCTTTGTACAAGCATAGGTACGTTTGAGCTGGTGGTAAATGCATTACCAGCCTTAGTTGTTCCTACACCATTAGAAGTATGTGATGATAATATTGTTGATGGTTTTACAGAGATAGACCTCACCTTAAAGAACCCAGAGATTAGTGGAAACAATCCTAACTATGCCGTAAGTTATTACGAAACACCAGCAGATGCACAAGCAGGCACTAATGTTTTACCAAATCTATACACTAATACTTCAGATCCACAAACGATCTATGTACGTGTTGTAGATATAAATACAGGCTGTTTTGATACCACGAGCTTAGTGTTAGATGTACAACAAGCACCAGCAGCCAATGTACCCACACCGTTATATTACTGTGATCCAGACAATGATGGTTTTGGTGTATTTATGTTAGAAGACGCCACAACAGAAGTTACAGGAGGTGCCTTAGATCTCACAGTAACCTATCACGAGACACAAGCCAATGCAGAGAATGGCGTAGACGAAATAGACACCTCAGTTGATTATAACAATATCGTAGAAGACACCCAAACGATTTATGTACGTGTAGAAAGCTCAACGATATCGACGAACTGTCCAACAGTAGTAGAGTTACAATTAATTGTAGAACCAACACCACAGATTACAGAGCCAACACCATTAGAAGAGTGTGATGATATTTCTGCTGATGGTTTTGCACAATTTGATTTAACCACAAAAGACGCAGAAATCTTAAATGGCCTCGATCCATTACAATATACCGTAACGTATTATGAAACAGAACCTAATGCAGAAGCAGGGACACTAGCCATAGGTACACCAGGCGCTTATACCAATACAACAGCATTTATGCAAACCTTATGGGTTAGAGTAGAGGATACCACAACAGTAGGAGGTTGTTATAAGATTACAACGTTACTGTTAATAGTTAATCCTTTACCAGTGTTGCAACAACCAATGCCATTAGAATTGTGTGATGTAGACAATCCAGGTGATGAGCAAGAGCCCTTCACTTTAGAAGAGGCTAATGCAGAGATTTTAAACGGACAAACAGGAATTACACTCACGTATTACGAGACACAGTTAGATGCCGATAATGGAACAAATCCAATAGTAAGTCCATATGTAAATACGATGAATGCACAAACGGTTTATGTGAGAGCCGTCAACGATGTTACAGGCTGTGTTAATACCATTACAGTAACCCTACGTGTTAACCCAATACCATCACCAGAAGCCAATCCAAATCCAATCGTAGTTTGTGATGCCGATAATGATGGTTTTGCAGCGTTTGATTTAGAACAACGCACAGTAGAGATTATCAATGGCGAGTTAGATGTTACCATTAGTTATCATGAAACAGAATCCGATGCCACTAATGATATTAACGCCTTATCAAGCCCTTATACAAACATTGTAGCCAATGTGCAACAGATCTATGTACGATCAGAGAATAATTTAACAGGCTGTTATAGTTTAACACTAAACACGCTAGAGCTTAGAGTAGAACCTTCACCAGAAGTTCCAGTAGATTTAGAAGACTATGTTATTTGTGATACAGACGATAATGGCTTTACATCATTTGATTTAACCACCAAGTTAAATGAGATCTTAGGTAGTCAAGATCCAATGGATGTACTTATAACATTCCATGTCACCCAAGCCGATGCAGAAACAGGAGCAGATCCAATAGCTACACCAGCAGCATACACCAATGTCTCAAATCCACAAACGATTTATGTACGCGCAGTAAGTGCTATTAATGGTTGTGTTACCACAGGTGAGTTTATCATTAGAGTAGAACTACCACCAACAGCAGTACAACCAACACCATTAGAGCAGTGTGATGACTTAGGCGAAGATAATGATGAGATTACGGCGTTTGATTTAACAGTAAAAGACGCAGAGATTACAGGTGGCAATGCGAGTTGGTTAGTAAGCTATTACGAGACCTTACTAGATGCCGAGGCAGAGACCAATGCCATACCAGATCCAATGGCATACACCAATACCTCAGTAGGTGGTAATGCTCCAAATCCACAGACTCTATATGCTGTAGTAACAGATACAGATACAGGTTGTATAGATTTAACTACCTTAACAATACGTGTCTTACCAAACCCAACACCAACAGCAAGTTCAGCCTTACCATTAGTAGCGTTGTGTGATGATATTAATACAGGCGATTTAACAGAAGAATTTGACCTTACAATCAATGAAGCGTTAATACTCAATAATGAAGCAGGTGTAACCGCAAGTTACTATGAAACAGAAGACGATGCTATAGCAGCAACTAATGTGATAGCAGACCCAACAGTTTATGATAGTATGACCACACCAGACGATATGGATCAGGTGATTTATGTGAGAGTTACTAACGGAGATGATCCACAAGGAACCAATGGTACAGGTTGTTTTACCATTGTAGAATTTACAATACAAGTTAATCCATTACCAGAAGTGGTAGCCGTAACTGATTTTATAGGCTGTGAATTAAACACAGATGGGTTTTATGAGTTTGACTTAATATCAAAAGATGCCGAAGTATTAAACGGACAAGACCCAGCTTTATTTACAGTGACGTATCATATCTCACAAACAGATGCTGATGATTTAATGAATGCACTGGTAAGTCCATATACTAATGTAGTGCCAGATATACAACCTATTTATGTAGCCATTACTGATAATGCTACAGGCTGTTCAATAAGCACACCAGTATTTGAATTATTAGTACAAGAAGGTGCAGAAGCCAACTCAGATGGCGATCCAATACTTTATGAGGAGTGTGATGATGATGTAGAGACTGATGGCGATCCAAGTAATGATAGTACACAGTTTGATTTGAGTACTCGAGACGCCGAAGTCTTAGATGGGCAAGACCCAATGAATTATACGGTAACGTATTACGCCACACAAGACGATGCAGACAATGGTGTTAATCCATTACCAACGCTGTATGAGAATACCACAGTCAATGGTAATATAGCCAATCCACAAGTCATCTATGTAAGAGTAGACAATGACACTATGGTAGATGATGGCACAGGTGTTTTAGTAGATTCCTCAGAGTGTTATGCCACATCAAGTTTAACACTACAAGTTAATCCACGACCAATCGTTGTATTAGACGAAGACTATATTTTATGTGTAGATACCAATGGAACAGAGATATTAGATCCATTAGTCTTAGACACAGGCTTATCAGAATTGATTTATGACTTCCAATGGAGTTTAGATGGCACAGCAATAGATGGGGCTATAAATTCTAGTTATACACCACTACAAGGTGGAGTATACCATGTATTAGTAACAGATGTAACCACATCTATGGTAACCATGTGTAGTAATGAAGCCAGTACAACAGTCATAGAAAGTGCACCACCAACATTAAGTTTAACACAAGTGTCACAAGCTTTTTCAAATCCAAACGTTATAGAAGCCATAGCAACAGGTATAGGAGACTATGAGTATAGTTTAGATAATGGAGCATGGCAAGATAGTGGGACATTTACAGATGTAACACCAGGTGAACATACAGTAGCAGCCAGAGACAAGAATGGTTGTGGTTATGTAGAGGCAATGATTACGATATTAGACTATCCACTATTCTTTACACCTAATGGTGATGGTATAAAAGATAGATGGCAAATACCAGGACTAACAAATAGCGCAAAAATTTATATATTTGACCGCTATGGGAAATTGATCAAACAATTAAACCCACAAGGCGAAGGTTGGGATGGTACATATAATGGTACTTTAATGCCAACAAGTGATTACTGGTTTACTGTAGATTACATTGACCAAAATACATTAGAAACTAAACAATTTAAAGCTCACTTT
>NZ_JAVRIA010000015.1:0-3437 GCF_031846265.1 Microcosmobacter mediterraneus
TTCCCCTAACGAGTTTTTCAAGTGCTATAGATTATGAGGTTTGTCCGGATGCGACAGTACCTATAGAAGTTGTAGCCATGGCAGAGAATTACAATTTAGCAGACGTTACTATAGCCTGGTTTAAGGATGGTGATGTAATCACAGGAGAGACAGGTCTTACCCTACCAGTATTAGAAGGTGGTGTGTATTCTATAGAAGTAACCTTTAATGACACAGGTTGTTTTAACACCACAGATATTACGGTCATAGAGCTTCCATTCTGCGAGTTTCCACAAGGTATTTCACCAGGAGAATTAGATGGTTTAAATGATCGTTTTGACTTGAGTAATTTCAATGTTGTTCAACTAGATATTTACAACCGTCATGGACGTTTAGTGTACTCTAAAAGCAACTATACAGATCAGTGGTATGGTCAGACAGATGATGGTAAAGATCTCCCTGTAGGTACTTATTTCTATAGTGTGGTTTATGAAGGAGGCGCCAAACGTAAAACAGCATGGGTTTATATTAACCGTTAACAACTAACTATAACAACAACCAATACGCTCTCTTAAATGTAAGAGAACTATAAACACAATTCAATGAAAAAACTATCACTTATACTCGTCTTGCTATTGGCTATAGAGAGCTATGGTCAGCAAGATCCACAGTACACACAGTACATGTATAATATGAACATCATTAATCCTGCCTATGCAGGTTCTAGAGAGAATCTTTCTTTTGGCGTACTATATCGTACCCAATGGGTAGGTATCGATGATGCACCAAAGACAGGAACCTTCTTCGGTCATTTACCAGTAGGTGAAAAAGTAGGTTTAGGACTCTCTTTAATCACTGACCAAATAGGTCCAGTAACAGAGACCAATGCCTATGCCGATTTCTCCTACACGCTCCAATTAGGAGGTGATCATCGCTTAGCCTTTGGCCTTAAAGCAGGGGCAACGTTTCATAATATAGGAACATCAGGCGTTTTTGTCATCGATCCTAACGATCCTTTCTTTTCACAAGATGTTAATAAGGTGACACCAAATATAGGTGCAGGATTTTTCTATTACACAGACAACTATTACTTAGCAGGATCTGTTCCTAATATTTTAAACTCGGTACACTTAGACGCTAATGGTTTTGAACTTGGCTCAGAGACTAATCATTATTTTATAACAGGTGGTTATGTGTTTCAATTATCTGAAAATACCAAGTTAAAACCATCGTTTTTAGTAAAATCTGCCTTTAGCGCACCAACATCCTTCGATGTCAATGTAAACGCATTATTTTATGAGAAGTTTGAGATTGGAGCCTCGTATCGTTTAGATGATTCATTCTCAGGAATGGTCAACTTTTTAGTAACGCCAGATATTAGAATAGGCTATGCTTACGATTCGGTATCCTCAGAGATTAGAGATTTTGGACCATCATCACATGAGTTTTTTGTGTTGTTTGATCTTAATTTCCCGAAACGCGTTTCACGTTCACCACGATATTTCTAACCAGTTAAGCTCATAAGCCTTATGAAAAATTTAAAAACTATACTATTATTAGCCCTTGTGAGTAGTTTCAGCTTAGCTGCTCAGAATAAAGACACCAAAAAAGCCGATAAGCACTTCACTCGTTTTGAGTTTGTAGAAGCTGCTGAAGACTATAATAAACTTGTAGCCGATGGCAAAGGAGACACTTATGTTTATACCCAACTTGCAGAGTCGTATTATAATATCTTTAATACAGAAGAAGCAGAACGTTGGTATGCCAAAGCACTAGAGAGTTCTTCTAATCCAGAGACCATGTACAAGTATGCAGAGATGCTAAAGTCTAATGGTAAGTATGAAGCATCCAATGAGTGGATGGCTAAGTTTGCCAAAGCACGTCCTGGAGATATTAGAGCCATTGCCTTTAATAAGAATCCAGACTATTTACCTAAGATTTTAGAAAAAGGTAAGAAGTTTAATGTTCAGAATCTAGAAGGATTAAACTCAGAACAATCTGATTTTGGAGGCACATTACAAAATGGCACACTATACATTGCTTCAGCACGTAATGATAATCGAAGAACCTATGGTTGGAACGAACAACCATTCTTAGATATCTACAGTGCCACAAAGAACAGTGATGGATCCTATCAAGAACCATCACTTATGAATGATGAGATCAACACTAAATATCACGAAGGCCTAGTCTCTTTCTCACCAGATGGTAACACCATGTATTTCTCTAGAGAGAGTTACTTTGAAAAAGTATTTGAAAAAGATTCGCTCACCAGAAACCGTTATGGTGTACTTCACTTATTTAAAGCCAGTAAACTAAGTAATGATTGGGATAATGTAGAAGGCTTTGCTATAAATAGTCAAAACTATTCTGTAAAAAACCCATCGGTAAGCACAGACGGAAAGACCTTGTACTTTGCCTCAGACATGCCAGGAGGTTTTGGTAAGTTCGATATTTATAAAGCATCCATTAATGCCGATGGTACTTTAGGGGATCCTGAGAACTTAGGGCAGAACGTCAATACAGAAGGCCAAGAGATGTTTCCTTACAGTAGTAGTAATGGTAATTTATACTTCTCTTCTAATGGTCACTTAGGTCTAGGAGGATTAGATGTATTCTATACCAAGATGATCGATGGTAAACAAGCACCAGCCAGGAATGTAGGTGTGCCTGTAAACTCTAACGCCGATGATTTTGCTTTCACCCTTGATGAAGAAAGTGAAGAAGGTTTTGTATCCTCTAACAGAGAAGGTGGAGCAGGAAGTGATGATGTCTATGCTATAAAGAAAATACAACCACTATGTGATGTAGTACTTATGGCTGTTGTTACAGACGATAAAACAGGCAATCCGATAGCAGGTGCCACAGTGACGCAATACGATAGTGAGGGTAATAAGCTAAACTCTAAAACAACCAACACTAATGGTGAGGCAGAGTTTATTGTAGAGTGTGATACCACTAACGATTTAGAGGTGACCATGATGGAATACGATAGTAAGCGTGTTACCGTTGCAGGTACTCAAGAGGAAGAGAATAGAGTACCAATTGCTCTAGATCCAATAGAGAAACTTATTGTTGAAGATAAAATAGAACTCAATCCTATTTATTTTGATTATGATAAATCTAATATCACAGCACAGGCCGCTTTTGAACTAGATAAACTCGTACAGATCATGCAAAAATATCCAGATATGGTTATTAGTGCAGAATCACATACTGATAATAGAGGTTCTGCATCCTACAACGAACGATTATCTGATAGACGTGCTAAAACTACAGTAGCTTACGTCATCTCTAAAGGGATTGATAAAGCTAGAATCTCTGGAATGGGTAAAGGCGAAAACCAGCCTAAAGAAGATTGCGGCACTAAATGCTCAGAAGAACAACACCAAACCAACAGACGCTCTGACTTTATCATAACCGCTGGTGGACCTGGACAACAATAAAAATTACAAAAA
>NZ_JAVRIA010000016.1:0-3010 GCF_031846265.1 Microcosmobacter mediterraneus
TAATTCATCTGAACAATTGTCCATTTCATCTTCTACATCGCCTGTTACTTCTACTGAAGCATCGTACTCACACTTATCGTCACTGTAGATCGTAAGATCTGCTGGTGCTGTAAATGTTGGCGCAGTTCTATCTAAGAACACTACATTTTGTCTAGCAATAGACTTATTACCACACTCATCTTCTGCAGTAAATTCTCTAATAAAACACTTTGTTACTGGACACTCATTATTAATCTCGAAATTAATATTTGAAACTTCTACTGTAGCAGTTCCACAACATTGATCAGGATTAAAAATTCCAATAGCAAATTCTTGACCAGCTAATAATTCAACTGAGAAGCTATCAGATGCTTCTGCATCTGGACCATCATAAATAGTGAATACTTCACCATTAATAGCATATACTAAGTTATCAAAACCAGGTCCAAAAGAATCTTCTATATTAATACTCCAATCGAACGTTAATATAACATTCTTAGCAGTTGTAAATCCAATATTAAAGAAATTAACTGTTGAGAAATCATCATCTCCACCAGCATTAGAGCCAGTTACTGTAAACCCATTAGGAAGTGCACTAAAATCTGTAGTACCATCACCTTGATTAAATGCTTGCCATGGTGTATGTGTATAGTAGTCTTCATAAGTTACGCTAGTATCACCACAACCATCTTCTGCAGTTGCATTAGCTATAGGATCTTCTTCATCACATTCTAATTCTGCATCTTCTGGTACGAATGTAAAGTCTGGTGCAGTTGTATCTTCGATAGTAAATGTTGCAGATGTTGTTGATGTATTTAAACACTCATCTGTTGCAGTAAATGTTACTACAGCTGAACCTGTTTCTCCACAATCGTCAGATAATTTATCGTAATCGTTAGACCAAGTCACTGAACCACAAAGGTCACTAGCTTCTGCTCCACCGTTATCATCTAACCAAGCTTGTAATTCATCTTCATTTCCTTCACCATCACATTCAACAGTTTCATCTTCTGCTTCAACATCAATTGAAGGGTCAGTCGTATCTATAATAGTAAATGTTGCTGTTGTAATTTCAGAGTTATTACAATCGTCAGTAGCTGTAAATACTACAGTTTCTGTTCCTGTGAATCCACAGTCATCAGATAAACCTTCGCTATTGTTAGACCAAGTTACGCCTCCACAAAGGTCTGAAGCAGAAGCTCCACCATTGTTAGCTAACCAAGCCTCGAACTGTTCCATAGAACCTGCAGATCCTTCACCATCACATTCTGCTGTAATGTCTATTGGGTTACCTCCGTCTCCTTCACCAACAACTTCTTGGTTAGAGTTAAGAATAATCCAACTTGCTTCTCCAGCAAATGCACCTTCGAAATAAATCGTTGTTACACCATCTCCATTTTGGACTTGGAAAGGAATTGGATCATTTTCTCCTTCTATTGGACTTTCTCCACCGAATAAGTCTGCAAGAGTTAAATCTTCTAAAACAACTTCCCCGTTAAGAAGTACATCTAACGAATCTCCTTGCCATCCATCTTGGAAAGAGTCGAATAATTGTACGTAATATGTACAACTAGGTTCTCCTCCTGGTCCACACTCAACAGTCATATCTTCTGCTTCTGTAGTAATTACTGGAGCTGTTTCATCCTTAATGATGAAAGAAGCTGCTGTACTAGATGCGTTACCACAGTTATCCATAGCTGTAAACGTTACAGTTACTTCTCCTGTAAGACCACAATCGTCAGAGAAATCACATCGTGCTTCTTCAACAACAATGCTACCTAATGCATCATAAGCTTCATCAAAAGATGAATCAAAATTTGCATTACGTCCTCTAACATTGAAACCATACTGAATATTAACAGCATCTGCTTGTGTATTATTATAAGTAACAGCAAAACCTTGATCGTCAATTAAAGGTGCTTTTATTTCTTCAAGTAAAGCAAAATCAGCTGTGAAAATTCTAATGAATGCATAGCTTTCGTACTCCTCATCTAATGTATTACTAGATACAAATCCACTCCAAGTAAAAGATTGTCCTACTAAAGAATTATCTGCAATAAATGTACTTGCATCCATTACTTTATTACCAAACAAATCACCAGTTTGCCAGAATGGATCTGCGTCACCGATTCTATTTGGTTTTAAAGTTACTGTATTGTTTTCAGCATCAACTTCTGCAACTGCATCTGCAACTCCCCATCCTGAAGGGAATACGAATCCACCTCCATTAGCGTCTGTTTCAAATACATTCATAAATGCTAACCATTCAGCAGAGCCATCAACTGTTTTTAAGTTTTCTGCTCCTGCACAGTAATCGTTAGACCAAGATAATTCTTCGTCAGAACAAAGATCTGATGCCTTTGCACCTCCATAGTCTGCTAACCATGCGTTGAATTCTTCAACGTTACCTTCACCATCACACTCAACATACATATCTTCTGCACCTGCATCTATTGTAGGTGGTGTTGTATCTTTAATTGTAAATGTAGCTGATGTTGTAGCTGAATTTTCACAGTTGTCTGTTACTGTAAATACTACCGTTGCAGAGCCTGTTAAACCACAATCATCGCTAAATTCAACAGCTCCAACACTCCATTCTAATGGCTTATCTGAACATGTATCTGATGCCATTGCACCTCCATAGCTTTCTAACCATTCGTCAAGTACGGTTTCGTTACCAGCGCCATCACACTCTACTACCATATCCATAGCCTCAGTATCTATAGATGGTGGAGTTGTATCTTTAATTATAAAGTCTGCTGTTGTCTCTGAAGAGTTGTTACACTCATCTGTAACTGTAAATGTAACTTTAGCAATACCTGTTAATCCACAACCATCACTAAAAACAACATCTCCTACAGACCACGTTAGGTCTTCTGAACAGTTATCTACTGCGATAGCTCCACCATAGCTTGCTAACCAAGCAGCTAATTCTGCTTCGTTACCAGCGCCATCACACTCTACCATCATATCTGATGCTTCTTTTGTGATTTCTGGATCCTTAGTATCTTGTACAGTAATCACTTGGCTT
>NZ_JAVRIA010000017.1:0-2869 GCF_031846265.1 Microcosmobacter mediterraneus
GCTATAGAAGTGTTACCACAGTTATCTGTTCCTAACCATATTCTTATTAATTCGTAGTTGTTTGGACAATCACCATCTACACGCTCTTCTTTTAAGAACTCTACCTTTACATCCATATCACAGTTATCTGTTGCACTTGCGCCTGATACTGATCCTACTTCTGGTACTTCTGGTACTTCATCACACTCTACTGTCTCATCTGCTGGTGCTGTTACTACTGGATCTGTTGTATCTACTACTGTGATAGTCTGTGACTCAAATGTCTCATTACCACAGCTGTCTACTGCTTTCCATGTACGTGTTAATGTATAACTGTCTGCACAATCGCCATCTGTTCTTTCGAATCCTTCGTAAGTAACTACTGGCTGCTCATCACAGTTATCCATGGCACTTGCCATTCCTGGCTCTGGTACTTCACTACACTCTACATCATCCATATCTGCTGGAACCGTTAATTGTGGTCCAACTGTATCTTGTACTGTGATCGTTTGTGATTCTGTTGTTGAGTTACCACAGTTATCTGTTGCTATCCATGTACGCGTTAACGTATAGTTATATGGACAGTTTCCATCTGTTCGCTTCTCGTCTACGAAATCTATTTTAACGTCTTCATCACAGTTATCCATAGCACTTGCTGCTTCTGTATCTAATACTGGTACTGCATCACACTCTACTGTAACATCTCCTGGTACTGTAAGTACTGGATCTGTTGTATCCTGTACTGTGATCATTTGACTTTGTATGTCTTCGTTTCCACAGTTGTCTGTTGCTCTCCAGATTCTTATAAGTGTATAGTTATCTGCACAATTACCATCCTCACGCTTCTCATCGATGAACTCGATAAGTACGTCTTCGTCACAGTTATCCATGGCACTTGCTGCACCTTCATCTAACGCTGGTACTGCATCACACTCTACTGTTACATTTGCTGGTACTGTTAATACTGGATCTGTTGTATCTTGTACTGTGATCGTTTGTGACAACGTGGTACTGTTTTCACAGTTATCTGTTGCTGTCCATGTACGTGTTAATGTATAGTTATCTGCACAATCGCCATCTGTTCTTACTTCGCCATTATATACAATCGTTACATCATCATCACAATTATCCATAGCACTTGCTGCATCTGCATCTTCTGCTGGTACTGCATCACACTCTACTGTAGCATCTGCTGGCACTACTAATTCTGGATCTTTGTTATCGATAACCGTTACTGTACGGTCTGCTGTGATTACATAACCACATTCGTCCTCGAACGAATATGTGATTACAAACTCTCCACAGTCTCCTTGGAATGGCTCAAATAAACCTTCTGCTTCTCCATTGATAGCACAAGCTCCGTCTTCTACACCATTACTATACCCTAAGCTTGGTGCTTCAAAACCTTCTACTTGCTCACATGTAATCTCTAGTGGTGTAGCTTCTTCAAACTCTGCCTTCGGTGCTGGTGTTACTGTAATGGTCTGAGACATTGATACACTGTTAAAACAGTTATCTTCTGCTGTCCATGTACGAACTACTACGCCACCTTCACAAGCTAATCCTAAACCTGATAAATCTTCTTCATAAACCACTTTTGGCTTAGACGCACAGTTATCTGTTGCTGTTACTAATGGTAATTCTGGTAACTCATCGATACAATCTACTGTAGTATCGGCTGGTACGCCTGATAATTCTGGATCTTCTGTATCGCCTCCTGTATACTCTATAATAATATCATCTGCAGTGTTTCCACAATCATCCTCTATCTTATAAATATAAGTAGCTTTCCACTTACAATCTGTTCCTTTTGAACTTGCTATCTTTGTAACGTTTTCTGCTGTAATATCACTACAGTTATCTAAAAACAATGCAGCTATCTCTGCTTCTGTTGGGCCTTGTGACTTATCTGCAAAACACAAATTAAGACCACTCTCTCCTGTTGGAACTACAGCCTTCTTATCTAATTCTGGTGCTTCATCATCACCTCCTGAATATTCTACTTTTACATCGCCTAAATAAACATTATTACAAACATCTCTTACATCGTATGTGTAAATAGCACTCCACTCACAGTCGTCACCTTCTGGAGCGCCTGACTTGGTTACGACTACACTACCACAGTTGTCTGAAAATAATAATGCTATCTCTGCTGCTGATGGACCTGCTGGTGCATCTGCAAAACATGCATTCATTCCCATATTACCTGATGGAATATCGCCTTCCAATTCTGGAGCCGATTGATCTCTTCCTATAAAAATCTCTTTATAGGTAAAGCTATTGTCTCCACAAGTTACATTGTAACTGTAGATAACTTGCCATCCACAATCTGGATTCTCATCATCACTGGCTTGGAAAGCTTCACTAACCGTATAGGTTAACTCGGATCCTGCACAGTCACCTGAGAAAATAAATTCTAAATCCTCCTGAGATAGGGTTGGATCTGGTCGATCTTCTGCACACAAATTTAGCTCTACGCTTCGTTGTGTCATCGTGGATTGACCGAACACAAAGCTGCTTCCAAACACAAAAAGCATCAATAGGCTCATTGCCCAGACGCTTCTCATTTTTTGTAAACCTTGCTCTATGTTGCAACACGATAAATTACTTACAGATTGCCAAAATCTTGACTTACCTGTAAATTGGGTAAAATTGCTCATAAACATAACATTTGGTTTTAATTAAAATTATCTTAACATATTTATTTATTATCCTTTTAACTCATTCTTGCTTTTTAAAACAAAAACAAATCAATACCAGTTTAAACTAATAACTTAGCCTAAAATGATCCGCTATTTCGTAACAACCATAAGGCCATTACTAACCAATAAATGTGCTAATAATCAATTGTTGTGCTATTAAACAATCTTTAATCGAAATGTGTCTTTGA
>NZ_JAVRIA010000018.1:0-2863 GCF_031846265.1 Microcosmobacter mediterraneus
AAATGAAAAAGACTACATTAAGCGTATTGATGATGCTATTTGCTATGGTATCATTCAGTCAGATAGCGATTATCGAAGATTTTGAGACAGGTGCAGCCGGCTGGACGGCCAATGGATTTTTTGGCAGTGCAACAGAGGCCTGTACAGACACATCGTTTCGCGACAACATTTACCAGTTTTCAGCTACAGGTGAATTAGTATCACCTAACATTGTTGGTTTATCCAATGGTACAGATCTTAACATCAGTTTTGATTACAAAATTGTAGATTGGTCAGCAGCAACTAATCCTACACCAGCAGGTTGGGGAAATTTCATTGTACAATACACTACCGATGGAGGTGCTAACTGGATCGATATAGGTACCGTAGATGATAGTAACCATGTTGTAGATAATGTCTGTGCTACATTAAGCTATACCGTAGCAGCAGCAGATCTTCCAACAGGTTCAGATTACCAGATGCGTTTTAATGCCACTTGGGCAGCAGGAGATTACTATCTATATTTTGATAATGTATCTGCAATACAAATGGCAGATATGGCACCATCCTGTAACTCAGTACTTACCAATCCAATAGATGGCTCAATAGACAATGAGATTAATGGTGATATATCTTGGAGTATTGCTACAGGGATTCCAACAGGATACTTCCTTACAGTAGGGACAACTTCGGGAGGTAATGACCTTGTAGATAATGTAGATGTGGGTAATGTGACCTCTTACGCTTTAGGTCAGTTAGCTTATGAGACCACATACTATGCCACCATTACACCATATAATGCTATAGGTACAACGACAGATCCATGTACAGAACAAAGTTTTACCACTAAAATGGATCCATCACAAACGGTAGATTGCGCAGGAACACCACTTAATATCACCTATTGTTACGATAATAATGATACTACATTTTGGTTATTTACTTCTTCAGATGGGTCGCCACTACGTATTACTTTTAATGCAGGTGGTATAGAGAGCTGTTGTGATGATATCTTAATCTATGATGGTGTAGATAATACAGGGACATTAATTTACCAAGGTAATAATGGAGGTGACCTTGCAGGCTTACAGTTTGATTCTGTAGGATCATCTTTGTATGTAGAAATTGATTCAGATTTCTCAGTAAGTTGTGCATCAGGTAGTGGTTGTTGTGGCACAGAATGGGACTTTACTGTAGCCTGTGCAACTTGTGTTAACCCAACAGCTACAAGTAGTGTTAGAGAAGATTGTCTTAATGGTCCACAATTCTTTGTTGATGTAGATCTTACCGATTTAGGTTCTGCCACTTCAGTAACTATTACAGATGATCAAGGCTCAGCACCACAAACCGTAAGTGCAACAGGTGTATACTCTTTTGGACCATTTACTAATGGTACTAATGTAGTGACTACAGTAACTAATGATGATGATAGTAACTGTGTGGTCACAAGTCCATCACTGACACAAGATCAGTGTGTACTTAACCTTGTAGATTGTACACAACCACCATTAAACATTAACTATTGTTACGATAATAATGACACTACCACATGGTTGTTTAGATCCACCGATGGTTCTCCACTACGTATTAACTTTAATGCAGGTGGTATAGAGAGCTGTTGTGATGATATCTTAATCTATGATGGACCAGATAACACGGCACCTTTACTATTCCAAGGAAATAACGGAGGAGACTTAGCAGGCTTAACATTTGATTCTACAGGAGATGAACTCTTTATGGAGATCGATGCTGATGGCTCAGTGAGTTGTGCCTCAGGTAGTGGTTGTTGTGGCACAGAATGGGACTTTACCGTAGCCTGTGCAACTTGTGTTAACCCAGCAGCAACCTATGATGTTGTAAGCGATTGTATTAACGGTCCACAATTCTTTGTTGATGTAGACCTTACCGATTTAGGTTCTGCTACATCAGTAACCATATCAGATGATCAAGGCTCAACTCCAGTAACAGTATCTGCTACAGGCACAACACAGTTTGGACCATATCCTAATACTACAGATGTAGTCATTACTATAGCTAATGATGATGATATTAATTGTACAGTAAATAGCAACCCAATAACACAACCCTTCTGTTTAGATACTGTTGTAGATTGTTCAGCAGGACCAGTGAGTGTATCGTATTGTTATGATGATAATGACCCTAATGTATTTGAATATACATCCTCAGATGGTTCACCACTGAACTTAACTATAGATTCAGGTATTATAGAAGGTGACCCTTTTGATTTCTTAGTCATCTTTGATAGTGATGGTGTTACAGAACTTTACAATGGCGAAGGTAACAATGGTGATATTGGAGGATTAACCTTCCAATCTACAGGAGATACTATTTTCTTCTCCATCCAATCCGATGGCTCTGTGAGTTGTATTGGCGGAAGTGCAGGAGAAGTTGATGGTATAGATTATACTGTAGCCTGTGCGACATGTATTAACCCTCAAGCCACTTATGTCGTAGTAGATGATTGTGCTAATGGTGATCAATTTTTAATTGATGTTAACATTGGCTCGCTAGGCGATGCAACCTCACTAACCATTACAGATAACCAAGGGGCTACACCAGTCACAGTATCCGCTACTGGCACAACGCAATTTGGACCTTATCCGTTTAATACAGATATCGTTATCACAGTCTCTAACGATCAAGATGTTAATTGTGTCATTAACTCACAACCTATTCAACTACTAGCTTGCCCTCCAGATAATGATAACTGCCCTGATGCTATTGTGGCAGGAGTGAATACTGATAGCACATGTACCATTACAACACCAGGAACATTAGTAGAGGCAACAGATTCTGGTATTGATGGAGGCTCGTGTACAGGTAATCCAGATGATGATGTATGGTATCAGTTTACAGCCTTAGA
>NZ_JAVRIA010000019.1:0-1787 GCF_031846265.1 Microcosmobacter mediterraneus
AAGTTCCTATCACCAATTCAAAACTTGTAGTCACATAGCAATCTGGTGTACCTGTTACTTCGACCCTAACAAATATGGTTCCTGCCGAACTTGTATATAAATTAGGAAGCGCTGCTGTGTTTGCATCAGCATCAGCTTGTGTTTCGTGATATGTTAATGTATATAAAGATGCGTCTTGCCCATCCAATACTTCTAGATTATGTGATGGTAAATCAAACTCTGCTATACCATCTTGATCGTTATCACAAGCAATTAGTGGTACACTAGTCGCAGTATGCGTTGGTAAATTAATAACTAAATTAAATGATGTTGTAGAGTAACATCCAGTGGTATTGTTTTCAACTCTCGCATAGATAGTTTGCGGATTCATTATATTATTATAAGGAGAAGTTAATGCTCCAATACCATCATCTGCTTCAACTTGAGTTAAATGATAACTAACTGAAAAATCAGCAGGGTTTTGACTGCCTAAAATCTCTACATCATTATCATTTAAATTATAGGATGCAAAACCTGTAACTGAACATGCTTCTAAATCTGATGGCATGTTAGCTTCAGGTAAGTCTAAAAACTCAACTGTAATAGAATCTTCTATGATACATTGGCTACTAAAAATAACTTGTGCTGTATAAACTCCTGGTACAGTAGCATTGAATGTTGATGCTGTTTCACCAGCTATTGCAATACCATCTAAGAACCAAACATGTTCTAAATTTGGTGCTTGAGTATTGAGAGTAATAGGTTCTCCAAGACATCCTGCTACACCAGAGGCAATTGTAATATCATCTCCAAGATCTAATTGTCCAAGATCAAAACTTCCTGCTTGTAAATAAACTCCAGAATCTAAAGCAGTATCTAAATCATCTCCAATAACTAACTTAATATGATAGGTCTCTCCAATATTTACAGCAGATTGAGCTGTAAACACAGTGGTTCTACCATCAAATGATGTTGGTGGTAAATTAGCAGGTGTATAGCCACCAAAAAACTCCTCATTAATTGCTGGACAAAATCCATTATCTGGATGAATGTTAGTTACAAGTATAGGTTCTGAAGTTCCTGGTAAAACAGCTAGATTCGTAGTTACACCATCTTCATCAGTAAGAAAGAAACCAAAGGCATCTGAGAAATCACATTCAAACGTTGCCATATCATATTCTTCTGATGCCATTAAGAAATCAAAACTGATATTCTGTGCTAATGGTACAAAATCAAACTCTATAATAGTAGCATTATTTGAGTTTACTGGACCATTCGGTCCAACTAATGTATTTAAATCAGGATCACCTGGCCATGCAAAACCACCTGTACTCATGGCATTAATATTTGGTCCATCCGCTAACGAAGCGTCACCATTTGTTAATAAAATTCCTTCGTCAAATGGGAAACCATCATCACCATCTCTAGAAAAATATGCTATACCGTTTACATCACCAAAATCGGAACCTGTAGACCAAGTAATATTGGAAATTTCCGCACACTCTCCTCCTATCAATATGTCTGTAACAAGTTCTTCAACTGTATATGTAGTTTGATCTGTAGTAACATTACCAGAACCTGGCTGTATACATAAATCAAATGTAGTATCTACTGGATCTCCTCCTGCAGAAAATACTCGTATATAATACGTGTTGCCTACAGTAAGTCCTTCAGCAATACTTGCATCAACATCAGAACAATACAATTCTGTTAAGTTATCACAATCTGCACCTTCATAAACTGCATGATCTAAATTATTAAAGAATCCTCCTCCTTGAATATTTTGGAGGATAATTAATTGTGTTTCT